>JANSXW010000417.1 GCA_024742755.1 bacterium
AAGTGGTATCCGCCGGATCCTTGACGAGGTGCCTCCAAGGCCGCGTCCGAGGCAGCCACCACCCTCGGCACATCCATGGGGAGGACCATCAGCTCTCTCCTGGGGCGCATACTGATGATAGCCTCCAACACGTCAAAAGCCCCCAACAGGCTGGCGTTGACCTTGCTGGAGCCCCCGTACTGGTGTTCCTTCAACGCCTGGATTTCGCCCAAGCCAATGCGCCCGAAGAGGCCATGCTCCAGGAAGTTTACCATGCCGTAGAGTTTCGCAGCTTGACCCGGGGCGAACTTCCCGCTTTTCCTGGCGTCACGCATGAAGGTCGAGTCGCTCTCGAACCCAAAACCGCGCGCGCCCATGTGTGTGGACCTCCGAAAGATCGAAATCGAGCCCCAAGAAGGTACCGACATCCGCAGCTCCCTGGCGCTTCTCCTCAGCGAACGGGGTGCCCAGCAGGTCGTTGAGGGCGCCGAAACTCCACTGGGCTGATGGGCCGTGTACTGCGCGGTCTGTAATGTGACTGTCGTCGAAATACATGGACACCATGATTGCCAGAAAGCGCCTGCCCATAGCTTCCGCCATCCGGGAGTAGCGGTTGAAGGAGGTGACCGCCAACGGAAGGCCGAACAAGAGGGCGTGGTATACCTGGAAGGCCGGCTCCTGCCATTCCTGGTGGTACCAAACTACTACGCAGGCCAGGGCTTCCTGTCGTGACATGGGACAGTGGCGGTAGGCATTCGGCCAATCATCTCCAGGTGCCGTCCACTGCCCCTGCTGCGCGAACCGCTCCCAGGTGCACTCCTGAAGGCAGGCTGCCGCAGCTTGGACGTGGAGCGCTGGGCGGAGCGGCGTACACAAAACAAGTTTGTTGGCATCTCTGGACGATGCAGACTGCCCGCCCCGTGCTGCGTCGTCTATCAGACGCTGCTTGCCAGACGCCTGTGTGATGACACAGCGAGGTATAAGCCGGTATGGGTCTCCTTTGGCATACCGCTTGAGCTGGCTCAGGTTCATGGGGGGGGTGCAAAACCCCTCCTTGTGGTCCTTTGTGGACTGCTCCAGA
>JANSXW010000175.1 GCA_024742755.1 bacterium
CTCCTCCTGTGCAGGCAGCAAGGAAGCGCTGCTGAGCAGGAATAAAACCAGGATTATTCTTAGTAGCATAGGGCAATTTTCAGCAAAATAATGAACATTGAGGGCTCTGAGCGCCAGACAATGTGATAAAAATGTACAGCAGATTGCATTTGTTAGACCAGAGCACCCCCGGCGAAGGGAGTGCGCCGGGGGATGCCCCAACCTACCGTAAGATAACCAATTTTTGGGTCGCTAAACGATGATTGGGCAGATGGAGCGTATAAAAGTACAGCCCGGCGGGATAAGGGCGGCTGTCCCAGGAGGCCGTAGCCTGGCCTGGCATGATGGGCAGCACGGTTATCGTTTGCCCGTTCACGTCTTGTATGCTAAGCTCTGCCTGTTCTGTGCCTTCCGGCAAAGTACACCGGAAGGTGACCGACTGCCGGGCCGGGTTGGGGAATGCCTGTACCTGAGCCGGCACTTTGTGTGCTTTCGTGGTTTCAGCCCGGTTACTGCCCGGTGCGGATAGGGCTTGTAGGCCAGTAGGGAGAATGGGCTCGTGGTAATGCCCCGCCCCGTAAAAGGCATTCAGGATGTTCTGGGCGCGGACTCCTGCCCCGGTGTTCCCATAATAAGCGATGTCTTCCAGGGCTTTGAGCTCTGCTTCGCCCAGTTCATGCCACCCTTTGCCCTGACTGATCCGGGCAATATCCACTTCCTTGAGGGTTTTCATCAGCTCATGTTCCTGTTCTTGTGCCGGGTCCAGCCCAAAGTTAGTTTCCATGCTTTGCAGAGCAGCCCTCGCAGCGGTGGTATCTCCGGCTGCCAGGTATGTATCTACGGCGTGTCTTACACCGGTCAGATTTCCGTCCTTCCGGGTGCGAAGTAGCGCATGGTGTAGCCGGTGCGGCGCATGGGGCTGTTATTGGGCCCTGCGCCGTGGATAATCCGGGCATCGTGGAGGGAACAGGTGCTTCGTTTAAGCTCAAACCAAACAGCGTCTTCCCCGTTAAAGCTGCCCTGCCGGATTTTCGTATCAAAGGTGTGTCGTGGCCACTCAGGCAGCGATTGTGGAATCGCGGCCTGAGATGGTGTCCTAATGCCGATTTCAGGTCGCTACTCCAAAGTCGCCACCAAAATTGAACCGATTGAATCTACTCCAGGGCTTGCTGCAGCCCACCCCAAAAAAGACGAGCCCGCCCAACGGGCAGGCTCCTCCGGGAAATCTCAAATCGTTAAGTCTTAGACTGTGTTGGGATTTCACCCTTTGGGCTGCATTTGCCAAATTTTATCCTGCACTTCGTTGCTCTTCAGTCGCTTAGCTCAGGCTAGGCTCCTTCATCGCGCCTTGTTCAGAATAAAATTTGACTACATTCGCTCCAAAAGCGAAATCCCAACACAGTCTTAAATAATCGTTGACAATTGCTGATTGGCTTTGTCCTCCCGCACCAGGATTTCCTCCTCCGGGTCAGCGACGAGGTGGGCGATGAGGTCGCCAATCTTGCTGCAACCATAAACAATATTCGGTTTAAGCTCGGGCGTGCCGATGCCTTTTTCCAATACGTACTGTACGGTGGTGCGGATGCTCTTTGCCGCTTCGTTCATACCCAGTGATTCCACCAGCATCGCAGCAGAAAGAATGGCTGCCATGGGGTTGGCAATGTCCTGCCCCGCAGCCTGCGGGAAGGAACCGTGGATGGGCTCAAACATGGAGGTGTGCAGGCCCACCGAAGCCGAGGGCAACAGGCCCATAGAACCTGCCAAAACGCTCGCCTCATCACTGAGGATGTCCCCGAACATATTGCTGGTCAGGATAACGTCAAACTGACTGGGGTACTGAATCAGCTGCATGGCGGCATTGTCCACAAACATGAAGTCCAGTTCCACCTCCGGGTATTCAGGGGCAATCGCCTGTACGGCACGCCGCCACAAGCGGGAGGTTTCAAGTACATTGGCTTTGTCCACCAGCGTGACTTTCCGGCGGCGCAGCATCGCCTGCTCAAACGCCAGGCGGGTGATGCGGTCAATCTCGTCTACCTGATAGGAACAGGTGTCGTAGGCCGACTGCCCGTCCTCAGCCGTGTTTTTCTCTCCGAAGTAAATGCCGCCGGTGAGCTCCCGGAAGATGACCATATCGGTGCCTTTGATGCGGTCTTCCCGCAGCGGGGAGAGATGCAGGAGCTTCTCATAGGTCGTCACCGGGCGGATATTGGCGTACAGCCCCAGCGATTTCCGCAGTTGCAGCAGCCCCTGTTCCGGGCGCACCTTTGCGGAAGGGTCGTTGTCGTATTTTGGATGGCCGATGGCGCCGAAGAACACAGCATCTGCATTGAGGCAGGCTTCCAGCGTCTCTTCTGGCAGGGGGCTGCCGTGGCGGTCGATGGCAATGGCCCCGACATCGGCATGGCAATATTCAAAATGCTGATCGAAGCGCTCGGCTACCGCGTCCATCACTTTGATGGCTTGTTCGGTGACCTCCGGGCCGATGCCGTCACCGGGCAGGAGGGCAATTTTTGTCTTGGGTGTGTTAGATAAGTTCATGGTCTTTAACGATTTGAGTCTATAACTTATACAGCAGCAGCTTGCCGCTGTTGCTCGTAATGTTCAATTTTGTCTTTAATGCTGAGCAGGAAGTCGATGTCGTCCTGCCCGTTCAGCAGGCAGTGCTTTTTGTAGGCATCGATTTCGAAATCGGTGGACTGCCCTGTGGCATCAATGGTAAATTGCTGCTGTTCCAGGTCGATGGTGAAGGTCGCCTGCGGGTCTTGCTCAATAGCAGAGAAGATCTGATGCAGGAAGTCTTCGCTCACCTGTACTGGCAGCAGCCCGTTATTCAGTGCATTGCCCCGAAAGATGTCCGCAAAGAAACTGGAAACCACCGCCCGGAAGCCGTAGTCGTACAATGCCCAGGCTGCGTGTTCCCGGCTTGAGCCACAGCCAAAGTTGCGCCCGGCTACCAGGATTTTGCCTGTGTAAGCCGGATTGTTGAGCACAAAGTCAGGCTTGGGTGTATCATCGTTCTGATAGCGCCAGTCGCGGAAGAGGTTGTCGCCGAAGCCTTCCCGGGTCGTCGCTTTCAGGAAGCGGGCGGGGATGATCTGATCGGTATCCACTTCTTCAATCGGCAGCGGGACCGCCGGGCTATGCAGGGTTTGAAATTTTTCCATGGTACGTTCTAATTCTGATTGAGCAATTCGCGGACATCCACCAGTTCACCGTAGATGGCCGTGGCTGCTGCCATGAGCGGGCTGGCCAGAATGGTGCGGGCACCGGGCCCCTGCCGCCCTTCGAAGTTGCGGTTGGAGGTGGACACGCAGTATTCGCCGGCGGGCACTTTGTCCTCGTTCATGCCCAGGCAGGCCGAACAGCCGGGCTCCCGGAAATCAAAACCGGCAGCGGTGAGGATGTCGTGCAGGCCTTCTGCTTTGGCCTGCGCTTCCACCTGTTTGGAACCGGGCACCACCATCACGTTCACATGGTCGGCTTTCTTTTTGCCTTTCACAAAAGCGGCCACCGCGCGCAGGTCCTCAATCCGGGAATTGGTGCAGCTGCCGATGAAGACGTGGTTGATTTTCTGGCCTTTCATCGCCTGCCCGCCCTGCAGCCCCATGTATTTGAGGGAATTGGCAAAGGTGACGTTGCCGGCGGGCACTTCGGGTACTGCCTGACTGATGCCGATGCCCATGCCCGGGTTGGTGCCGTAGGTGATCATGGGTTCGATGTCTTCGGCCCGGAAATGGTATTCCTGATCAAAGGTCGCATCCTCATCCGTGTATAGTTGAGACCAACGCTCCACCGCCGCATCGAAATCAGCCCCCTTAGGCGCAAATTCCCGTCCTTTGATGTAGTCGAAAGTCGTTTCGTCCGGTGCAATCATACCGCCCCGGGCCCCCATTTCTATGCTCATATTGCAGATTGTCATGCGGCCTTCCATGCTTAGCGCACGGATAGCTGAACCCGCATACTCTACGAAGTGCCCGGTGCCGCCACTAGCGGTCAGCTGGGAGATGATGTAGAGAATAATGTCCTTGGCGGTCACACCGGGCTGCAATGCCCCGTCCACGGAGATGCGCATGCGTTTAGGCTTGCGCTGCAGGACGCACTGTGTGGCTAAGGTTTGCTCCACCTGACTCGTACCAATTCCGAATGCGATACAGCCAAAAGCCCCGTGCGTGGAGGTGTGGCTGTCGCCGCAAACGATGGTCATGCCGGGCTGGGTGATGCCGAGTTCCGGCCCGATGACGTGCACGATGCCCTGATAGGGGTGCCCCAGGCCGTAGAGTTCCACACCAAACTTTTCGCAGTTCTCCGTTAGTTTATCCACCTGAAAGCGGGACAGTTCCTCCCGGATAGGCAGGTGCTGATCCCTTGTGGGCACGTTGTGGTCGGCCGTAGCCACCGTTTGCTGCGGGCGAAAGACCGGAATGCCGCGTTTTTCCAGGCCCGCAAACGCCTGCGGGCTCGTCACCTCGTGTATAAAGTGGCGGTCGATGTAGAGGACCTGTGTGTCCTCGCCTACCTGAGAGACGAGGTGGTTGTCCCAGATTTTATCGAATAAGGTTTTGCCCATAAATCTATGCAGTTTGCGCAGCGCGCGCTGTTTTGCTGACAATAATTTGCTCCAGAGCGGTGTCATCCACCTCTTTCATGCTGTCTGCCACTTCCAGGAAGCGGGCGTAGACGACATCAAGCTCGTCTTTGGTGAGGTTGTGGCCGATGTTTTTGGCCCGGTAGGCAATCGCTGCCCGCCCGGAGCGTGCCGTGAGCACAATCTTGGAATGGTCCACGCCCACCTCAAGGGGGTCGATGATCTCGTAAGTATCCCGCCGTTTGATCACCCCGTCCTGATGTATGCCCGAGGAGTGGGCAAAAGCATTGGCCCCAACGATAGCCTTATTCGGCTGTACGGGCATGCCCATACGTTCGCTGACCAGGCGGCTCGTGGAGTAGATCAGCTTGGAACTGATATTGGTAAAGTAAGGAAGGTCAGGCCGCTGCTTCAGAATCATCACGGTTTCTTCCAGTGAGGTATTGCCTGCCCGTTCACCAATGCCGTTAATGGTGCATTCGATTTGTCTAGCCCCGTTTTGGACGCCGGCGATGGAATTGGCAGTAGCCAGCCCCAGGTCGTTGTGGCAGTGGGTGGAAAGGATGGCCTTTTCTATGCCTCGTACATTTTCACGCAGATAGCGGATTTTGGCCCCATACTCCTCCGGCAGGCAGTACCCTGTGGTATCCGGGATGTTGAGTGTGGTGGCCCCTGCTTTGATGACGGCTTCCAGCACACGGGCGAGGTATTCGTTATCCGTACGGCCGGCATCTTCGGCGTAGAACTCCACGTCCTCCACAAAAGACTTCGCGTACTTCACCGCCGCCACCGCCCGCTCCAAAATCTCTTCCTGTGTGCTGCGCAGCTTATATTTGATGTGCGAATCAGAAGTGCCGATGCCCGTGTGTATCCTTGGGCGCTTAGCGTACTGTAGGGCTTCAGCCGCAGTTTTGATGTCATTCTCCACTGCCCGGGACAAGCCGCAGACGGTAGGCGCTGTGACCGCCCGGCACACTTCCTGCACCGCCTGGAAATCACCAGGTGAGGAAACCGGGAAACCGGCTTCTATGATGTCAACGCCCAGCTTTTCGAGCTGCCGGGCAATTTCCACCTTCTGATCCATGTTGAGCTTACAGCCCGGTACCTGCTCTCCATCGCGGAGGGTTGTATCAAATATGAATACCTGGTTGTCAGTCATAATCCATTTTTTTGGGTGCAAAAGTGTATTTTTGCTTACTTCGGTTTAATTTGGCGAATGGCACAAGCATTTATTCCATACTTATGCCGAACGTCAAATATGGGCCCTTCCATACGGCTCCTAAAACCAGAATCGCTTGCTAATACTATGCGGGAATGGATGGTTTTAACTTGCAAGTTTTTGATATACAGTGAATTAGACAAGAAAGAATTACAATGCCCAAGCAGAAGACTGATGACCTGCTCGCCCTCATCAAATCCCTGACCCGTGCTGAAAAACGGCACTTCCGGCTGTTTGTCCGCCGCAATCAGGCTTCGGATGATATCCTCTTCCTGAAGCTTTTCGACTTTATGGACAAGCATAAGGTCTACGATGAGTCGCAGATCCTGAAAAAGATCCCGGCCATCAAGAAGCGGCAGTTGTCTAACCTGAAGGCGCATTTGTACAAGCAGTTGCTGGTAAGCCTTCGCCTGCTCAACGCCAATCACAACGAGGACATCCAACTGCGGGAAATGGTGGACTATGCGCGGGTACTGTACGATAAAGGACTGTACCGGCAGGCGCTGGATATGCTGGCTAAAACCAAGGAACGCGCCTACGAAGCCCGCCTGATGACCCTGGCGATGGAGATTGTCGATTTTGAAAAGCTGATCGAGGGGCAGTACATCACCCGGAGCATCGAGGGGCGGGCTGATGACCTTACCGCTGAGGCGCTTCAACTCTCCGAGCGCCTGAACCATACCAATCAGTTTTCCAATCTCTCCCTGCAGCTGTACGGGCTGTACCTAAAGGTGGGTTATGTGCGCAATGAAAAGGACTACTACTACGTGCGGGAGTTCTTCCAGTCCAACCTGCCTAAAGCAGATTATCAGGAGCTGGATTTCTTTGGGAAGCTGTACTTCTGTCAGTCCCATGTTTGGTTCTACCATATGACGCAGGAGTTTGCGCTTTGTTACCGGTATGCTCAAAAGTGGGTAGACTTGTTTGGCGAACATGAAACCTATCAGGAAATTTATGCCCCTTTATACCTAAAAGGGTTGCATAATCTCCTCAACTCTCTGTTCAACACCCTGCAGTACAACCGGTTTGGGGAAGCACTGCTACAACTTAAAGCTTTTAAAGATACTCACGGGCTTAACCAAAGCAAAAATATCGAAGGGCTGTATTACCTCTACTTCTATATCCACTCGATTAAGCAGCATTTTCTGACCGGTACTTTCACCAAGGGGCTGGAACTGGTCCCCGATCTGATGAAAGCGATAGAAGCGGACCGCTACAACTGGGATGAACGCCGGGAGATGGTCTTTTACTACCGCATCGCCTGCCTTTATTTTGGCAGTGGCGACAACGATAAAGCCATTGATTACCTCAACCTGATCATCAATCAGAAAAACCCGGACTACCGGGCGGACATACAGTGCTTTGCGCGCATTCTCAACCTCATCGCCCACTACGAGCTGGGCAATGCGCAGTTGGTGGAGTATCAGGTGAAGTCGGTGTACCGGTTCCTGTCCAAAATGGAGGAACTGCATGCCGTACAGAAAGAGATTTTCCGTTTCATCCGCCGGGTACCCCGGATTATGGAGGAAGACCTGAAGGAGGAATTTAGCAATTTGCGTGACCGGTTGCTGAAGCACGAGTCAGACCCCTACGAGCGCCGCCCTTTCCTCTACCTGGATATCATTTCCTGGCTGGAGGCCAAAGTGTCGGACCGTACGGTAGAGGCGGTGGCGCAGGAAAAGGCGCAGGCACGGTACGCAATTGAGCCGGAAGGGTAGAAGGGGTTAAACCGGCTCTTCCCCGCTGAAGTCGGTACGGGCCAGGTAAATCATCACAATACCGCTGATGATCATCAGAAGCTTGAAGACAAACCCGGGCAGTGCGCCAAATTCATCAATCCAAACCAGAAAGGAGAGCTTGGCGCCCACAAGGCTGAGGATGATGGAAGAAAAGCCAAGCCCGGCAATAATGAAGCCAACCAATGTGTAAATCGCCTTGTTCTTATTCATGTTTTTAGTGCTTATATTAGCGTTAACGTTTTTGGCTCAGAACAGTTTTAGCTCCACACCCTAACCAAAACCCGTCCATGGTCAAAATTATAGAATGCCCCCGGGATGCTATGCAGGGCATCAAGCCTTTTATTCCTACCGAAACAAAAGCAGCGTACCTCAATCAACTGCTGCAAGTGGGGTTTGACACCCTGGACTTCGGCAGTTTCGTGTCCCCCAAAGCCATTCCTCAAATGCGGGATACGGCGGAGGTGCTTGGTCAGCTCGACCTCTCAACAACCAAGACCAAGCTACTGGCTATCGTGGCCAACCGAAGGGGCGCGAATGATGCCGCCCAGTTTGAGCAAATCGATTACCTGGGCTACCCGTTCTCCATCTCTGAAACCTTTCAGCTCCGCAATACCAACGCGACCATAGAGGAGTCTATCGAGCGGGTGGCACAAATTCAGGACATCTGCACGGCCAGCAATAAGGAGCTTGTGGTCTACATTTCCATGGGCTTCGGCAACCCCTACGGCGATCCCTGGAATGTGGAGATTGTGGAGCAGTGGACCGACCGCCTTGTGGATATGGGCATCCGCATTTTGCAGCTTTCGGATACCATTGGCGTGGCCAGCCCGGAGAGCATCAGCTACCTGTTCAGCAATATTACGCCCCACTATCCGGACATCGAATTCGGGGCCCATTTCCACACCACACCTACGGCCTGGAAGGAGAAAGTCGCGACCGCCTACGAGCACGGCTGCCGGCGTTTTGACGGGGCCATTCGCGGTTACGGCGGTTGCCCTATGGCCAAGGATGACCTGACGGGGAACATGCCCACCGAAAACATGGTATACTACTTTCGCGATATTGGTGCAGATACGGGGGTGGATGTCGACCGTTTCGGGCAGTCGGTGGAAATGGCGGGGGAGGTTTTTCCGCTTTAGAATTTCAAAAGGCGCAAGTTGAACTCAAAGCCTTGTAGCAAGGGTGAAGCACTAATGATTTGATCAAATCCATCAATAACAAGGGGTGCACTACCGGGGCGGTAAACGACCACCTGTTGTGCCTGAGGGTCGATTAGCCAGGCCAGTTGTACGCCGTTGGCGATCCAGGTTTCCTGCATTTTTCGCTCTAAAGCAGAACGTGCATCGGTTTTAGACCGGATTTCAATAACAAAAGCGGGGACTATCGGTGGGAAAGTCTGCCGCTGTGCCTGTGTCAGTTGGCTGAGCTGTTCATTTGATACCCAGGATGCATCTGCTGCCCGGGTGGAGCCATCAGGCAACTGGAATCCGGTCGAGGGGCTGAACGCTTTCCCGTTGCGGGTGCGAAGGCAGTAATTGCGCAGTTCTCCAAAGACTTCGCCTTCGTAATAGCCCGACTCTAAGTTTACAGGAGCCATAATCCAGACTTTCCCATCCGCAGAGCGCTCCGCACGAATATCCGGATTTGCTGCACAAAATTGCTCGAAATCAGTAACGGACATGGGGTCCGTCAGACTGATTTGCAGCCCTTCCTGTTCGGGGAGTGATAGGGTGATATCCCTGGTGAGCGTCATGGAGGAATGATTATTTGATTTTGACTCTTAAGTTAGAAAATCTATTTGGGATTTGCAACAAAGTATTGCCGGGCAAGCCCCTTTAAGGTTACCCGGTAATCAAAAGCCTATTCTCCAATCAACTCATACAACGCCTCCAGCTTCGGCGTCAGAATAATCTCCGTGCGCCGGTTTTGGGCTTTGCCTTTGGCTGTATCGTTGGAAGCAACGGGGTAAAACTCCCCCCGCCCGGCAGCAGTGATGCGCTGCGGGTCCACTCCATTGGCAGTAAGTACCTTGACGACAGAAGTGGCCCGGCCTACGCTCAGGTCCCAGTTGAAGGCCGCATCACCATCGGTATCGGTATGGCCTTCTACCGTGATGGCAATATCCGGGTTGTTTTTGAGGACTTCCGCTACTTTCTGAATGGCATCTTTGCCCGCGTTGTTGATGGTTTTGCTCCCGGAGGGGAAGAGCAGGTTCTGGCTCAGGGAGACGTAGACTTTGCCGTTTTGCTCCCGTACGGTCAGGTCGGCATCCGAGAAGCCGAGCAGGGCCTGATTGATGCGTTCGCGCAGGGCGCTGAGTTTTTGCTCTTTCTCGGCGATGGCGGATTCCAGTTCATTCACCCGGGCTTCGCGTTCCACAAGGCTTTTGCGGAGGGCTTCGGTTTCGGTTTCGCGCTGTTCGATTTCGGATTCGAGTTGTTGAAGTTGACGCTCCCGGCGGTCAAGCTCCTGCTCTTTAAGCGTAAGCTGTGCCATGAGTTTTTGTCGTTCATCGGAAGAGGATTCCAGCATTTTTTCATTTTGCTCCAGCATGCGGTCGTAGCGCTTGAGGAGGTCTTCGTTAGCTTTATCAAGTTGATTGTAACGGTTTTGAAGGGTGCGGAGGTCCTCCCGGGTGTCAGCCAGGTCTTTTTCCAATTCTTCCTTTTGCTCCCGGAGTATTTTGTTTTGGGCCTGGGCCGTTTCCAGCTGAGTTTCCAGGTCATTGTAATTGGCCTGCAGCTTATCGCGGTCGGCGAGGGCATCTTCATACTTTTGGTAGCTTACACAGCTGCTCAGCGACAGTGCAAGGGCTAAAATGGGTAACAGGTAGCGTTGCATAGGAATCTTTGCTTTAGGATTATGAATAAAAAAGCCTTCTTACCTATAAAAGGAGGCAAGAAGGCTTATGTTGTATCCGCTGCAGCAAAAATCAGGAGCTGCGAGCGTTGCTTTTACGGATTCATGATTACATCATGCCTGGCATGCCACCTGGCATACCGCCTGGCATTCCTGCACCGGCACCTTCCGGCTCCGGCTTGTCGCTGATGACGCACTCGGTCGTCAACAGCATGCCTGAGATAGAAGCGGCGTTCTCCAGCGCGATGCGCGTCACCTTAGTCGGGTCGATCACACCGGCCTGCTTCAGGTCCTCGAAGACATCAGTGCGGGCGTTGTAGCCGAAGCTGCCTTCGCCTTCCTTCACACGCTGGAAGATCACAGAGCCTTCCACACCTGCGTTGTCTGCGATGGTACGCAGCGGTGCTTCCAGAGCTTTGCGAACGATTTGGATACCAATGGTCTCGTCCTCGTTGTTGCCTTTCATGTTTTCGATTGCAGCGATGGCACGAACGAGTGCCACGCCACCACCGGCAACGATGCCTTCTTCAACAGCCGCACGGGTTGCATGCAGGGCATCATCCACACGGTCTTTCTTCTCTTTCATTTCCACCTCAGTGGCAGCACCTACGTACAGTACAGCTACACCGCCTGACAGTTTGGCAAGGCGCTCCTGCAGCTTCTCCCGGTCGTAGTCAGAAGTCGTGGCTTCAATCTGCTGCTTGATCTGATTGATACGAGCCTGAATCTGGCTCTCGTCACCGCTACCATTGACGATAGTGGTGTTGTCTTTGTCAACCGTGATCTTCTCCGCAGAGCCCAGGTGCTCCATGCCCACATTCTCGAGCTTGTAGCCTTTCTCTTCGCTGATTACGGTACCACCGGTCAGAATGGCGATATCCTCCAGCATGGCTTTGCGGCGGTCGCCGAAGCCAGGTGCTTTTACCGCAACCACCTTCAGCTGCGCACGCAGGCGGTTCACAACGAGTACGCCCAGTGCCTGGCTCTCAATGTCCTCTGCGATGATCAGCAGCGGGCGGCCAGCCTGTACAACCTGCTCCAATACAGGCACGATGTCCTGCATATTGGAGATTTTCTTATCGTGGATCAGGATGTATGGGTTTTCGTACTCTGTCACCATATTTTCGGTGTCCGTTACGAAGTAAGGAGACAGGTAGCCGCGGTCGAACTGCATACCCAGTACCTCGTCCACGTAGGTGTCTGTACCTTTAGCTTCTTCCACGGTAATGACACCGTCCTTGGATACGCGCTTCATCGCGTCAGCGATCAGCGTACCGATTTCTTCGTCGTTGTTGGCAGAGATGGAACCGACCTGCTTTACTTTCTCGAAGTCGTCGCCTACTACCTCAGACTGCTCCTTGAGGTTGGCAATCACAGCCTTAGTAGCTGCGTCAATGCCACGCTTCAGGTCCATTGGGTTCGCACCGGCGGTTACGTTCTTCAGGCCGGCAGTCACCATAGCCTGAGCGAGGATGGTAGCCGTAGTGGTACCGTCACCAGCGATGTCTGCTGTCTTGGACGCTACTTCCTTAACCATCTGAGCGCCCATGTTTTGTACGGCGTCTTCCAGTTCGATTTCTTTCGCTACCGTCACACCGTCCTTCGTTACCTGAGGTGCGCCGAAGCTTTTTTGGATGACCACATTGCGGCCTTTGGGGCCGAGGGTCACTTTTACTGCATTGGCCAGAGCGTCTACACCTTTGCGCAGACCTTCCCGGGCATTTCTATCAAAGCTAATTTCTTTAGCCATTGTAAGCTTGATTTTTTTGTTTTGTTAAAAAGGTTAGGATTGGGATGTAAGAGCGGAAAGGCTTATTCGTTGCCTTCCAGGATGACAAGGATGTCGTCTTCGCGCATGATCAGGTAATCCTGGCCCTGATACTGCAGCTCCTGGCCTGCATACTTACCGTAAAGTACGATATCGCCAGCCTTAACGGTCATGGCATTGCCGTCTTTGCCGGGGCCTACTGCAACCACTTCGCCACGCTGTGGCTTTTCTTTGGCTGTATCAGGAATAATGATGCCGCCCTGTGTCTTTTCTTCTGCCTGGGCGGGCTTGACCACAACTCTGTCATTGATGGGCTTCATAATCTTTAGAATCCGTTTTGTTAAACAATGATATAGCGAGCCCACAGGCTCA
>JANSXW010000016.1 GCA_024742755.1 bacterium
TATTTCACTGGCGTGCTGGGATTACATCTTTGGCACTGCTTACATCCCGTTCAATGGGCGGGATATTCGCCTGGGCTTTCCGGGAGTGGAGGAATTCCCTGAAGACTTTATCCACCAAAACATTCATGGTTTTGGTAGCGTCCACAAGGAAGAACGCGTAGCTGAAAACGACTTGCCGGCTACGCCTGCCAAATAAGAAGGTAGGTTGCTACCTTGAAAAATAAAATGCCCGGAAGTAGTGGTTGCCACTGCTTCCGGGCATTTTTATTGGGGTTGCGAAGTGTCCTATTCGAAGTCAGGTTCACATGCAGGCAGGTCAATGGTTTGGCGCAGGGACATGCCGTCTGATAAACGGGTGATAAAAATGGTGGCAGTGTTTCCGCATACGCAGCCCGGAGTATAACTGTTGTGCCCGCCGTGGTTGCCGTCGATTGCCCATTTAAAGCTGTAGTTTTCCGGCCGGTCGATGAGAACACTCAGGTGGACGCCATCTTGGGTACAGTAGTTTTCCTGTATATCGAAAACGAAAGCGGAATCCTGCATATGCGCTTTTTCCCTGGGCATGTGCTCTGCTTCTGCCAGGTTTCGAGGCTCAACAGGCTCAGGTGTGAGGGCGGGGATAAAGGATTCCTTCTCGCATGAAATCATAGGGAAAAGGGTCAGGGCTAAAATAAGACCTGTAAAAAAGCGGCTGGAGGTGATTCCGTAATTCATCATGACTAAGTGATTATCGGGGTGGTTAATTAATTGGTACACTTCTTCTATTTGCACAAAGCGGCAAAGGATACCCCCTTTGGATGTTTTTTCAAGGAGAGTGCTCAAAACCAACTATCGAGAACGCTGTTTATGCCCTATATTTATTGCGAATTAAAACGAACGACAAAATGAAAAACTTAACACTGCTGCTGGGGCTGGCCTTACTGTTTGGCTGTGCTCCCGCACCGACCAACGAACCCTCCGAAGAAGCCTCAACCGAAACGACAGGGGTAGACTACGAGCAATACCTGGATTACACAGGCAGGGATGACAAAATCAGTGGCGGGGCGAAACGCATCACCATTAACACCCCCTCCGGCGAATTTCAGGTCTGGACCAAGCGGGTGGGCAATAACCCGACCAAGAAAGTGCTTCTGCTCCACGGCGGCCCTGGCGCTACCCACGAATATTTTGAGGTCTTTGACAGCTACTTCCCCAAAGAAGGCATCGAGTATTATTACTACGATCAGCTGGGCTCCCACTTCAGTGATCAGCCCGAAGACACCTCGCTTTGGAATATCCCCCGGTTTGTGGAAGAGGTAGAGCAGGTCCGCAAGGCGCTGGGGCTGAATAAAGACAATTTCTACATCCTCGGGCACAGCTGGGGCGGCATACTGGGCATTGAGTATGCTCTGAAGTACCAGGAAAACCTCAAGGGGCTCATCATCTCCAATATGATGTCTTCCATCCCGGCCTACGTGAAGTACGCGGAGGAAGAACTGGCTCCGGGCCTGCCTGCGGATGCCCTGGCTGAAATCCGCAAGCTGGAAGCCGCCGGGCAATACACGGACGAGCGCTATCTGGAACTGGTGGAAACGCATTACTACCCCAAGCACGTCCTGCGCATGCCTTTGGCGGAATGGCCGGATCCTGTCATCCGCGCCCTGACCAACATCAACTACGGCATTTACCTCATGATGCAGGGGCCAAGTGAGTTTGGCGTGGTGGGCGATGCCACCCTCAAGGAATGGGACCGCACAGAGGACCTCGCTAAAATCACCGTGCCTACACTGACGATTGGCGCAGAGTACGATACGATGGATCCCGATTTTATGGAAATGATGGCCGGCAAGTTGCCTAATGGCTCCTATCATTATTGTCCGGAAGGCGCCCACTGGGCCATGTACGATGATGCCGATAACTACTTCAAAGGCGTGATTGACTTCGTGAATGAGGTTGATGCCGCCAAATAATTAGCGTAGTTTTGGGGGGTGAATAAGCATTTCACCTCCTAAACTTCAATCGCTATGAAAACGACTTTTCTCTCCCTTACCCTGCTCTGCGCGCTGAGCACCCTCTACGCTCAGTCCGGGCTCACCGTTGATTCCAAAATTGAGCATGTCACCGTCTACCGGCAGGGCGCGCAGGTTACCCGCACCGCCACGGTTGAATTGCCGGCAGGGGAGACGCAGTTGCTGTTCAAAAAACTGCCTTTCCAATTGCAGGAAGAAAGCTTGCAGTTGAAGATCGATCAGTCCGTTACCGTGGTGTCGATTGCGCAGGAAGTTAACTACCTCAATGAGGAGGGGCCGGATAGCCTGGCTACAACTCTTCAGGAGGCGCAACTGGCCTTGAGAGACAGCCTGCAGGTATTGTCGAACCGGTCACAGGTATTTGTGCGCGAGCGTGACCTGCTCCTGGCCAACCAATCGCTGGGCGGCAATGATGGCGTAGCGGTGGATGAACTGGAGCGCGCCGCCGTATTGTACCGCAACCGGTTACTGGATATTGAGGGGCATCTGCAGCGTATCCGGCAGCAATCGGTCGTGTATAAGAAGCAGATCGTCCGGTTGGGGAACCAACTGCTGGAGCTCAATGCCAAATCAGAGGCGGATCCCGAAGTTATCGTTAAAGTCGTTGTGAATACCCCCAAAGCCATGTCGGCAGAAGTGGAGCTATTGTACGTGGTGCCCAAGGCTGGCTGGGACCCTTTTTACAATATCCGGGTAGAGGGCACGGAAGAACCGCTGACGCTGGATTACAAAGCCAAAGTGTATCAGGATGCCGGGGAAGACTGGCCGGGTACCCGCCTTACCTTATCCACGGGCAATCCTACGGTGAGCAATGTGAAGCCGGGGCTAAGCCCTTATTACCTTACCTTCAACAACTACTACGCACCTCCTGCCCGGCAGCCTGTTGCTAATCGCGGCCGCAGTCAGCGGGTGAGCGGGACCGTTCTGGATCAGGATACCGAAGAGCCCCTGATTGGAGCCACGGTTCTGGTTGAAGGCACTGCTATCGGGGCAGTGACGGATGTGGAAGGGCGTTTTGAGTTGGAAATGCCCGCCGGGCAGTCTGCGCTGCTGGTCTCCTATGTTGGGTATGCCAATCAGCAGGTGGTGGTAAGGGGCAATACCGTAAACGTTCGTCTCAGTTCAGCGGGAATGCAGCTGGATGAAGTAGTGGTTACGGGCAGTACCTTGGGCATTATGAGTAAGAAATCCCGCCCGAAACCGGAAAAACCGGCGCCCGTCCCTATCGCGATTGAGCAGCGGGCAACCAGCACCGAGTTTGAAATAGAACTCCCTTACACCATCCCGGCAGATAATCAGCCCTATGATGTGCATATGGCGACCTACGAAGTGCCGGCCCATTACTATTATGCACTCGTCCCCAAACTATCCAAAGAGGCGTACCTGATTGCCGAAATCACCGATTGGTCGCAGTACAGCCTGCTCAGTGGGGATGCCAATCTCTTCTTCAAAGGTACTTATCAGGGCGATACCTATCTGGATATGGCCGCTTTTGAGGATACCTTGTCCCTGTCTGTCGGGCGCGACGAGGATATCATCGTCAAGCGCGAACGGGTGCGGGACCAATCGCGCACCAGCTTTCTGGGCAGCAACAAAACCGTGGAGCGAAGCTGGAAAACCACCATTCGCAATACCAATAGCTATCCGGTTGCGCTGCGGGTAGAGGATCAGTACCCCATCCCAAAGGATGATGATATCAAGGTGGTGCAATTGGGGCATGAAGGGGGGGCGCTCGACGAGGCAACCGGGACGGTCACCTGGTCTTTCAACCTTCCGGCAGGCGCTACGGCTGAGCGTACGATAAAGTACGCAGTGCGCTACCCGAAGAAGCAGCGGTTGCTGGTGGATTGACAGCAGCTACTACTTCCCCAACAAAAATATAGCCGGCCGCTTATGCAAATCCGGCACATCCACCTTACGCCACTGCGCAATGGTGAGCGTGCGCACGTACTCTGTGGGCAGGGTGAGGTCCGCCGCGATGCAAAACAGCATATCGGGGGAAAGGGTGTTGATAGCCGTTTCAATCAGACCCGTATTCCGATAGGGCGTTTCGATGAAAATCTGCGTCTGTGTATGCTTGAACACCCGCTGCTCCAAAAACTTCAGTTCCTTCTGCAGCTCCGGCTTCTTAGGCGGCAGGTAGCCGTGGAAGCAAAAGTTTTGCCCGTTCAGGCCGGAAGCCATCAGCCCCAGCAAAATAGAGGAGGGACCAACGAGGGGCACCACCTCTATGCCTCGTTGATGCGCCGTTTGTACCACAATTGCGCCGGGGTCAGCGACGCCCGGGCAGCCGGCTTCGGAGAGCAGCCCGATGTCCCTGCCCTGTTCGGCATCCGCCAGGAACCGCTGCCGGTCTTCGGGGGGCGTGTGCTTGGTAATTTCGTAAAACGTCAGCTCGCTGAATGGCTTGACCGGGTCGGTCGCCTTGATGAAGCGGCGGGCCGTTTTGGCGCGCTCGGCAATGAAAAGATCCAGGCGGTGCAGGATATCAATGACGTGCTGTGGCAGCGTGTGTACCGCGCCTTCTCCGAGCGGGGCGGGGATGAGATAGAGTTTTCCTTTGTTCAGCATGGCAACGCTAAAGTTGTTACTTTTGTAGAAATCCAAAAGTAGCGATAATGCCGCAGCCTGAATAGCTTAATGGAGCCTCAAATCCCATTCGACTTATGAGCGATGCATCTTACACCATAAAACTGCCTCAGTTCGAAGGCCCTTTCGACCTGCTGCTCTTCTTCATTGAGCGGGACGAGCTGGATATCAATGATATTCCTATCGCTAAAATTACCGACGACTTCCTGGCTTACATCCGGCAGATGGAGGAGATGAATATTGATCTGGCCAGTGAATTTATCCTGGTGGCCGCTACGCTATGCCGCATCAAAGCAAAAATGCTCATCCCGCGCAAGCCGGTGGATGAGGAGGGCAACGAAATCGACCCCCGGGAGGAGCTCGTGCAGCGCCTCATCGAATACAAACGCGTCAAAAGCGTGCTGGAGGAAATGCGGCAGATGGAAGCCCGCCGTGCTAAGCAGTCCTACCGGGGCAACGTCACTAAGGAACTGCACAGCATTGCCACTAAAGCGCTGGTGGATGCCGAACTGGAATCCGTTACGCTCTTCAAGCTGCTTCGTGCCTTTGAGCGCATCGTGGAACGCTTTGAATATGCCAACCCCAAGACGGTACACCAGATTGTACAGTTCAGTTACACCATAGAAGGGCAGCAGGAACACATATTCTCCCAAATTCAGGGCGGGCGCCGTGCCACTTTCACCGAAGTTTTCAGCGCCTGCCGCAATCGGATTCACGCTATTGTCACCTTTCTCGCCCTGCTGGAATTGCTCAACCTTCAGGAAATCCGAATCACCGTTGGGCTGGGCTACAACAACTTCTGGGTGGAAGAATACCAGGCTGCTGAGGAGGAAGAATGATCTTCAACAAAGAGAGGGGGCACTTCATGCGCGTGAAGTGCCCCCTCTTACTGATGTATGCAGGATGTTGTTCAAAAAGCCAGCCTAAACAGAAGAACTGCTTGGCGTTTCAGCAAGCAATTGCTCGATAAACCTGTGGCTGAATGCGTCAAGGTCGCCTGGCTTGCGGCTGGTGGTAATGATGCCATCGGTCACCACTTCCTGGTCTACCCAGTTGGCCCCGGCATTTTCCAGGTCTGTGCGTATAGACTCAAAGGAAGTCACCGTGCGCCCATTCACCAGGTCTGCTTCAACAAGCAGCCATGGGGCATGGCAAATTGCGGCAATCGGTTTGCCCAGTTCCGCAAAGCCTTTTATAAAGTCAATGACATGCGGGTACCGGCGGAGCTTGTCGGGGTTCATCACGCCCCCTGGCAACACCAGCCCGGTATACTCAGCCGGATTGGCGCGGTCCACCGCAATATCTACGTGAACGGGCGTGATCGCCCAGTTGCCTTTTTCCCAGCCCCGGATTTGTCCCTCCGTCAGGCTGATAATGTGCACCGTTGCTCCCTCTGAAATCAAAGCTTTCATAGGTTCCTGCAACTCCGATTGCTCAAATCCATCTGTTGCCAGAATAGCAATTTTGTTGTCATTCAGTTTTCGGTTGTTCATGGTTTTAAATTTTATTCTTCAACGGGGCGTTCCAGGGCTATGTTTACTCGAAATCATTAAGTTCGAACACCGATTGGGTTTTCTGCGCTTTAACAAGGTACACCAAGACTTAGAATGTGAACAGGAAACTATTGCGCAGGGATAAAAGGAAAGAAAACATCAGGAAGGAATCACAGGAAACAGTGACCCGCCCCAAGTCGCTGGAGCGGATTGTTAAAGAACAGATTGAGGAGAGCATGGAGGAATACCGCCGAAGCAACAAGGCGCTGTTTCTTTCTGCTTTGACTGCCGGGCTGGACCTGGGTTTTAGTTTGCTGGTCATTGGTGTGCTGTACACCATGTTCAGCGACCAGTTATCTATGGAGGTGATGCAGGTCGTGCTGGCCCTGGCTTACCCGATTGGTTTTATATTCGTTATACTCGGGCGTTCCGCTTTGTTTACGGAGCATACCACTTTGGCGGTATTGCCCGTTTTGAATGGCCGGGAGTCACTCAAAGGCCTAAGCAGGATTTGGGGGATCATTTACCTGGGCAATCTCATAGGAGGTTACATCATAGGGGCGGCTATAGCTTATATTGGGCCCAGGTTGGGATTAGTCACTTATGATGCCCTCGAAGATATTGCCAAGCACCTCATTGATTTTTCTGCACCATTAATATTGGTCAGTGCCATCCTGGCGGGCTGGTTGATGGGGCTGGTGTCCTGGCTGGCTACTTCCTCCAAGGAGACCATCGCCCGCATCTTTATAGTCGTGATTGTCACCGCTGTAATTGGGCTGGGCGGGCTGCACCATAGTATTGTAGGCTCCACAGAGGTGTTTGCCGGCATGCTGTCTTCTGATGAAATTAGCCTGTCAGATTATTTTGTGACCCAGCTGTGGTCTACGATTGGCAATATTATAGGTGGGGTGTTTTTTGTTTCCATCTTGAAGTACCAGGTGACTCAGGATTAAAGCAGTAGGCCATGTTCGCCTTTTTGGCAATAATCCGCCTCCGAAAACAGTTATGTCGGTCTATGAATTGGGAAAACTTTAAGCTTCCGATGTACTTCCTGTTGTTGCTCCTGGCTTTCGGCCCGCTCATTTACATGGGCAGCGGGAGCCGTTACGAGCATCAGGTTGAAACAGCCGTGCACGAGTACGTAGTGCAGGTAGCTCAGGATGGCGGACGTAAGTCGGGGCACGTGCTTGCCGGCACCCGCCCCTTTCTGTTTCCGGTGGCAGACAAGAGCCCGCGCCACATCATCTCCAGGTTTGGTGATGCCCGTGGCCGCCGCAAGCATCAGGGTATCGATATCAAAGCAGACCGGGGCACGCCGGTACTGGCTATCGCAAAAGGGACCGTTGAGCGGGTAAATGATGGGGGCAATGGCGGAAAGCAAATCTGGCTGCGGCTCCGGGACAGCACGATGGTGTTCTACGCCCACCTCGATGAGCAATGGGTGGAAGCCGGTGATGAGGTCAATGCCGGTCAGGCAATCGGTAGTGTGGGGAATACAGGCAATGCCCGGCATACCACTCCGCACCTGCATTTTGAGATCCTATTGCCCGGGAGGGGAGAAGTGGACCCTGCTCAGTTTTACGAAGGGGCCTAAAGTCCAACAACTCAGGATTTGTGAAATCATGGCGTAGCTATTTTTTCAACTCGCAAGGCGAAAAACGCAGTCGATGCCTAAGCATCGGCGAGGCTTTGCAACGCGGCGAGATGGGAAAAGAGCAAGTCAGGAATCACAAATCTTGGGTTGGCGGACTTTAAAACAACAAAAGACGCTCCGGCCATCTGTCCGAAGCGTCTTCTTTGTAGTGTTTACAACAATAAAATTACCGGTTGATCACATTCTTAAACCGGGGGCGTTTAGGCTTGTGATCGCCCTGCTCCTCTTTTTTCTTAGCTTCATACTGAGAATAATTGCCTTCAAAGAAGACCGGCTCCTCGTCGTAGTCAAAAGAAAGAATGTGCGTTGCCAGGCGGTCGATAAACCAGCGGTCGTGCGAAATGACGAGGACACAGCCGGCAAAATTATCCAGCGCATCCTCCAGCGCCCGGAGGGTATTCACATCAATATCGTTGGTGGGCTCATCCAGCAGGAGTACGTTCCCGCCCTCCTTGAGGGTCATGGCCAGGTGTACGCGGTTGCGTTCTCCACCGGAAAGCACACCGAGCTTTTTCTGTTGGTCCTGCCCCGTAAAGTTGAAGCGGCTGATGTAAGCCCGGGCATTCATCGTATGGTTGCCAATCTCCAGGATTTCATTCCCGTCCGAAATCGCCTGATGAACGGTTTTGTTGCCATCCTGCAGGTCTTCGTGGCTTTGGTCGACGTAGGATAGGTCTACGGTGTCTCCAATGACCACCTCGCCAGCGTCCGGTGTTTCCTTGCCCATGATGGTCCGGAAGAGCGTCGACTTACCGGCACCGTTCGGGCCAATGATGCCCACTACGGCATTGCGGGGAATTTCAAGGTCAAGGTTCTCGAAAATGGTACGGTCACCGTACTTTTTGGTTACGCCCTTTAGCTCAATGACCTTATCGCCCAGGCGCTGCCCGGGTGGGATGTAGAGTTCGAGCTTGGCTTCCTGCTCTTTGCCACTCTCGCTGGCAAGTTTCTCATAAGCGTTCAGACGGGCCTTGCCTTTGGCCTGACGGGCCTTCGGTGCCATTTTGATCCAGTCCAGTTCGCGTTGCAGGGTTTTGCGGCGTTTGCTTTCGGCTTTTTCTTCCTGCTCCAGGCGCTTGGCCTTCTGCTCCAGCCAGGAGGAGTAGTTCCCTTTCCAGGGAATGCCTTCGCCCCGGTCGAGCTCCAGAATCCAGCCCGCCACATTGTCCAGGAAGTAGCGGTCGTGGGTCACGGCGATGACCGTACCGGGGAAGTTTTGCAAGTATTGTTCCAGCCAGTCCACCGATTCGGCATCGAGGTGGTTGGTGGGCTCATCGAGGAGCAGGATATCCGGGTTGCTCAGCAGCAGGCGGGCGAGGGCCACGCGGCGGCGTTCTCCACCTGAGAGCACACTGACTGGCGCATCATCGGGCGGGCAGCGCAGGGCTTCCATAGCGGTGTTGATGCGGTTGTCCAGCTCCCAGGCATTTTGGTGTTCGAGCTGTTCCATCATCTCACCCTGCTGTTCGATGAGTTTATTCATCTCATCGTCGCTCATGGGCTCGGAGAACTTCAGGTTGATGGCCTCGTAGGCTTTGAGCAGGTCGACAATATCCTGCACGCCTTCTTCCACCACTTCGCGCACGGTTTTGTCCGGGTCAAGCTCGGGCTCCTGCTCCAGCATGCCGATCTTATAGCTGCCGTCGAAACTGATTTTGCCTTCGTAGTTTTCATCCTTGCCTGCAATGATCTTGAGCAGGGTAGATTTACCGGAACCGTTGAGGCCAAGCACCCCGATTTTGGCGCCATAGAAGAAACTCAGCCAGATATTATTCAGCACTTTCTTTGATGGAGGGAAGGTCTTGGAGACCCCTTCCATCGAAAAAATAATTTTTTCGTCAGACATAGGCGGTTTTTAAGTTTAGCGGATAAAGATAGCAGAACAGTTGGGTTAAGCAAACCCAAATAGCGTGCTTTTTAGCAAGGCTTACCCATCCGCCAGCGTATCCGAGATGTCCATACCCTGCACCTGTAAAGCGGGTATCAAAGCTGCCACTAAACCGATCAGTAGTGAGCCGCTCAAAAGGTAGGCTTCCTCAATCAGGAAGTTGGTCCAGGAGAAGGTGTATTGGTAAGTTTCCTTCATTTGGTCTGCCAAAAGATACATCGCCCCATGGCTGAGCGTCATACCCAGCAGATAGCCCAGCACCGCCAGCAGCAGCCCTTCCAGCACGATCAGCGCCAGCAGCCTGCCCCGGGATGCCCCCATCACCCGCATAAGCGCCAGCTCGTAGCGCCGCTCCTTGAGGGAGTTGTACAGCGAAATGAAAATACTCAGCCCGGAAACGATGATGATGACGATGGCCAGCCAGCGCAACGCTTTCGTACCGGTGCCCATGAGGGCGTATAGGCGGTTGATTTCAATGGCAGGTGTGGCGGCCTGCATCTCTGTATTTTCGTTGATAGCGCGCTGCATGTTGAGCGCCTGTATGTTGTGCCCCTTGAATTTCACCAGGATGGAGGTGATTTGCTTGTCTTTGTAGGCCAGCAGGTCTTCGGGATAGGGTTCTGCGCGGCCGGAACCGTGGTCGTGGCTATGGCCGGCATCGCCATGATCGTGCCCCTCGTGGTCATGATCGTCGTGGTCGTGCCCTGCGTGATCGTGATCTCCTTCTTCGTGGCTATGCTCTTCTTCATCCTCATGTCCATGCTCGTGCACAGCCCACGGACTGGAAAAGCGGGTAAGCAACAGCTGGTCAATCACCGACCCTGTGGGTGCCAGGATGCCCACAATTTCGAACGCCTCTGCATCTTCGTGAATGAGATCCTCGTTTTGGTCAAAGCCATGGGAACTCTTAAAAGTATCCCCGATCTTAAGCTCCAGTTCATCGGCTACAGCAGCGCCGGCAACCACCTCCAGGGTCTTGTTCCACATTTGCCCTTCGGCTATCTGGGCATTGTACAGATCCAGTATTTCCGGTTCAGTGCCCACCACCCGGAAACCGCGATGGCTGTCGCCCAATGACAAAGGGATACTGGTTTCGATAATGGGATGCCCTTCCCGCAGGAAAGGTGTCGCCGCTTTAACAGGGATATTCCCGGTGGGCGCATCAATATGGTACATGCTGCTGAGGATGAGCTGCAGGGGGCTGCCTTTGGCGCCGATGACGAGGTCGACGCCGGCCAGGTTTTTCTCAAACTTCTCCTGTAGCTGGTCATTCAGTACGAGGAGGAGGGAAATGAGGCCCACGCCCAGCCCGAATAGGACAAGGCTGAGCAGCATGTTTAACGGTTTGTTGGTCAGGTTTTTCCAGCTTAAGGTCAGGAGGTTCATGCGCTAGTCGATTGAAATTTGGTGGGAAATATGGTCTTTGAGGCGGGCGTCGTGAGTGACAACGAGCAGGGTGGCGTCTACGGCCCGTGCCTGTTCTTCCAGCAGCTCGATGACCTGTTTGCAGTTGCTGTCGTCCAGGGCGGAGGTCGGCTCATCTGCCAGGATGACTGCGGGCTGATTGATGATGGCCCGGGCAATGGAGGCCCGCTGTTTTTCCCCTACGCTGAGTTGGGAAGGTTTGGACCGCAGTTTGTGCTCCAGCCCAAGCCGGCTGAGCAGTTCGCGAATGCGCTCCCGGTTCACCTTCATGCCCGCCAGGCTTTGGGCGAGCGCCAGGTTGTCGCCCACGCTGAGGCTCTGTACGAAGTGCGCCGTTTGGAAAATAATGCCGATGTGCTGCCCGCGGAACTGATCAAGGGCGCCGCTGGAGAGCTGGTTCATCTCCGTATCGCCCAGCACGATGCGGCCCTCTTTTGGGGAGAGCAGCCCACCCAGGAGATGGAGCAGGGTCGTTTTCCCACTGCCGGACTCGCCCAGCACCAGCCAGTGCTCGCCTTTGGCGCATTCAATATTTGGAAATCGGAGCGGTGGGCTGCCGGTATAGGCATAGCCCAGGTTTTCGGTTTTGAGCATAGAGGTGTTGTTTATAAACTGGGAACAAAGATAAGAGGATTAGGATGGAAGGGAGATAGGGTTTTTGCGCTAAACATCCGGATTAGAAGTTAAGTGCCGGATATCGTTAAAGTCTTTAGCCCTGCCGGCAGCTCTCTTAGCAGCCAGTAAATCCTCCAGGCAGAGCATTTTGACAGAAAGGTCATCCCCCAGGTTGAAGACGTCTGCCTGAGCAAAAGCTTTGCTGAACTCCAGCCCTTTCACTCGAGTCATAATATCGATAGCTATGGGTGGAACCCCGAAGGTAAAGACATCCATTTCTCCGGGTTGCAGGAAATTCTCTTCACTCATATCAAAGATGGGCATCCGGAAATCATCGAAAGCACCAAGCAGGTGGTTGTAATTTTCCAGTGTGGGGTTTACCCAAATATCTAAATCGCCAGTGCTCCTTTGATAACCGTGCAGTACCACTGCATAGCCCCCGGCAAGCATGTATTCAACTTTATTTTGGTTCAGGGCTTGAATAAATTCCAGAAAATCCTGGTAGAGGTAATTGCTCTTCATCCGACGCCGGGCTTTAAAGGCAGATTTATCCATTTTCGGCGGTGCACTTTGTGCAAGGCCATATACCTGCGCATTTAGGTATAGCAAGGCGCGTAACCGCTCCTTAGGGGCTTTGGCAAGCCAATAGGCCAATTGGTCATCAGCCTCCGCTGCAGTTTGCTGTTTGAATGCGGTTCGGTCAAGCCGGTACAAAATCTGCTTGCTTTTGTGAGTGAAAAATCTTAAAATTGTAAAATAATCGTTTACGACGTATGTATCAAGCCGCTATCATAATTATCAGCATTATTATCGCTCCGGCTCGTCCGCCAGGCTGCTGATGTTATGTAATGCCTGATACATCAGGAAAGCGCTGTCGGATAAGGTTCGGCAGCGCTTTTTTTTTATTTTTGCGCCGGTTTATCTTAACCGGAACATATAAACTCAAAATTATGGAAGTCAAGGTTAAGGTTGATGATCAGCTTGTGCAGTCTGCCCTGCAATTAAGTGGCTTAGGGACACAAAAAGAAGTGGTGGAAGAAGCTTTGAAAGCATTTGTACAACTCCTGCAACAAAAAAGTATTAAATCACTTCGGGGTAAACTTAATTGGGAGGGAGACTTGAATGCAATGAGGACTGACCCATGATTATCGTGGACAGTTCTGTTTGGGGCGATTACTTTAATGGTCAAGGCAATACTCAAACGGATAAACTACACGATCTGCTTGGGGCAGAACCTGTGGGGATCGGGAATATCATTTATGCTGAAGTCCTGCAGGGGTTCAGATCAGATGATGATTTTTTAAAGGCAAAAGATGCCCTGGATAAGCTAGTCATTTTCAATATGTCGACTAAACCGATAGCACTTCAGTCTGCTGTTAACTTTAGAAGGCTTAGAAAACAAGGGATAACAGTGAGAAAAACCACTGATATGATAATCGGCACGTTTTGTATTGAAAACGGCTTCAGGCTGTTGCAGAAAGACAAGGATTTTATACCTCTCGAAAAACTGGGGCTTCAACTGCTGTAAGGTAAAGAAGTGCTAGGCATTATCAGACTTGATTTGGCATCAAAAGCAGGTTTATAAGTCGAACGAGTCAGCAGACACAAAATCGGATAAACAGGAAACATGTATAAAGAATACAAAAAGCTCAACCTCCCGGAAATCGATCAGGATATCCTTAAATTCTGGGAGGACCATGATATCTTCAACAAAAGTGTGGAACAGCGCCCGGCTGAAAACAACTTCGTTTTCTACGAAGGGCCGCCTTCTGCCAACGGTAAGCCCGGTATCCACCACGTGATGGCCCGTACCGTAAAGGACCTCTTCTGCCGTTTCCATAGCATGAAGGGGCAACGCGTAGAGCGCAAGGGCGGATGGGACACCCACGGCCTGCCCATCGAACTGAATGTGGAAAAGGAGCTCGGCATCACCAAAGAGGACATCGGCACCAAAATCACGGTGGAGGAATACAACGCCAAGTGCCGCGAAACGGTGATGCGCTACAAAGATATGTGGGACAACATCACCCGCAAGATGGGCTATTGGGTGGACCTCGACAACCCCTACATCACCTTCGAGAATGATTACATCGAAACGGTTTGGTGGTTGCTGCAGCAGTTGTACAACAAAGGCTTGCTGTACAAAGGCTTTACCATTCAGCCTTTCTCACCGGCTGCCGGCACCGGCCTGAGCTCCCACGAGCTGAATATGCCCGGTACCTATCAGGATATCAAGGACATCTCTGCTATCGCTCAGTTCAAAATCAAGGGTACACAAGACGAATACTTCCTGGCCTGGACCACCACGCCCTGGACGCTGCCTTCCAATACCGCTCTGGCCGTAGGCAAAAACATCACCTATGTCAAGGTGCGCGCCTATAACCGCTATACGGGTCAGCTGAGCACGGTCATCCTCGCTAAAGACCGCCTGAGCAACTACTTCACAGAAGCCAGTCCTGACCTGAAACCGGAGGAGGTGAAGGCAGGCAATAAGCCCATCCCTTACCTCGAAATCCTCGGGGAAGTTAAAGGCAGCGAGCTGGAAGGGATGGAATACGAGCAATTGATGCCTTACGTGCAGCCCGACAAGCCGGCCTTCAAAGTCCTGCTGGGCGATTTCGTTTCTACCGAAGACGGTACCGGTATCGTCCACATCGCGCCTACCTTTGGTGCGGATGACTTTCAGGTGGCGGCCAAGTACGGTATCCCACCGCTGATGGTCAAGGATGAAGGCGGCAACAACATGCCCCTCGTGGACCGGCAGGGGCGTTTCGTACAGGAGGTCACCGATTTCGCGGGCCGTTACGTCAAAGACTACGGGCAGGAGGAAGAACGCCCGGTTGATGCCGATATCGTCATCAAGCTCAAGGAAGAGAACAAACTGTTCCATTCCGAAAAATACCTGCACTCCTATCCACACTGCTGGCGGACTGACCGCCCCGTGCTTTACTACCCGCTCGACAGTTGGTTTGTGAAAGCTACCGCGGCCAAGGAGCGCATGTATGAGCTCAACAAAACCATCAACTGGAAGCCTGCCTCTACGGGTGAGAACCGCTTTGGCAAATGGTTGGAGAACCTGCAGGACTGGAACCTCTCCCGCTCCCGCTACTGGGGCATCCCCCTCCCAATCTGGCGTACCGAAGATGCCAAAGAGGAAAAGTGTATCGGTTCGGTGGAAGAGCTGCGCAAGGAAATTGAGAAAGCCAATCAGGCACTCGGCCTAAGTCAGGAAGTACCGGAGGATTTGCACCGCCCGTACATCGATGATGTTGTCCTGGTATCAGATAGCGGTCAGGAGATGCGCCGTGAGCCGGATCTTATCGATGTTTGGTTTGACTCAGGCTCGATGCCATACGCGCAGTGGCACTATCCGTTTGAGAACAAAGACGTATTTGAGCGCAAGTTCCCAGCCAACTTCATCGCGGAGGGCGTTGATCAAACCCGGGGCTGGTTCTATACCCTGCATGCCATCGCCACGATGGTCTTCGACAGTGTGGCGTATCAGAATGTCGTGTCCAATGGACTGGTACTTGATGCGGATGGCAACAAAATGTCTAAGAGCAAGGGGAACGTTGTAGACCCCTTCGGCGCGATTGAGGAGTACGGCGCCGATGCCGTACGCTGGTACATGATGGCGAATGCGAACCCCTGGGACAACCTCAAGTTTTCCCTTGATGGGGTAGGGGAGGTGCAGCGGAAGTTCTTCGGCACGCTTTACAATACCTATTCTTTCTTTTCGCTTTACGCGAATATCGATCAGTTCGACAATAGTAAGCCGCAGCTGCCACTAGCCGAGCGACAGGAAATAGACCGCTGGATTATCAGCCTGCTCAACAGCCTGGTGACAGAGGTGGATGAAGACTACAGCAATTACGAGCCTACGCAGGCTGCCCGGAAGATTCAGACCTTTGTGGTAGACAATCTGAGCAACTGGTACGTCCGCCTGTGCCGCCGCCGGTTCTGGAAGCCGTCACAGCAGCAGAATGGCAAAGCCGCAGCAATGGATGCCGATAAACTCGCGGCCTATCAGACCCTCTACGAATGTCTGGTGACGGTCTCGAAACTGCTATCGCCGGTCTCGCCTTTCTTTGGCGACTGGCTCTACCGCAACCTCAATCAGGCCACTCAGCTGGAAAAGCATGAGTCGGTCCACCTAGCGGATTTCCCAACTGCAGATGCCTCCAAAATCGACAAGGCACTGGAGCAGCGCATGGACTACGCTCAGCGGATTTCCTCCCTGACTTTCGCTTTGCGCAAAAAGGAAGACCTGCGGGTACGGCAGCCTTTGCAAAAGATCATGCTGCCCGTGCTGGACAAGTCTTTCCAGGAGCAAGTGGACAAAGTCAAGCCGCTCATCGCCGGAGAGGTGAACGTGAAGGATATCGAGTACCTGGACGATACTTCGGGGGTCTTGAAAAAGCGCATCAAGCCGAACTTCAAAACCCTCGGCCGCCGTCTGGGCAAGGATATGAAAGTGGCTGCGCAGGAGATCAACAGCATGTCTCAGGAAGACATCGCCCATATCGAGCAAACCGGCAAGTATACGCTGGCTGCGAACGGCAATACCTATGAGCTAACGCTGGAGGATTTCGAAATCACTGCCGAGGACATCCCAGGGCTGCTCGTTGCCAATGACGGGCCGCTTACGGTGGCCCTTGACATCACGCTGACACCTGAACTGGAAGCAGAAGGCATGGCCCGCGATATCGTCAACCGCATTCAGAACATCCGTAAGGACAGCGGCTTTGAGGTGACTGATAAAATTAAGGTCGTCATGGAGGAAGCCGATGCTGTAGCCTCCGCTGTAGCGCAATTTGGCGACTACATCAAAGCCGAAACCCTGACGGCAGACCTGCAACTGTCAGCTGATGTGGCCAATGGGCAGGAAATCGAGCTGCCGGGAGAGGTGAAGGTGCAGATTCAGGTGGAGAAGGCTTAAGGTTGTCAGTATCCGTACAATGGGAAAAGCTTAGAGCGGAGCAAGCTCCCTTCCGGGAGGAAGTGGAATAGAGCAGGTTAAGGCCTGAATTCAAGGGGAAAGGCCCGGGCGCAGCGCACACGGGCTTTTCCCTTTGGTATCCATTGGTGGGTAGATTCAATAGCTCGGAGCCTCTTCTATGGGTTGGTTTCCTGTAAAACACATCCGGCTGTAGTTTTCAGCAAGGAAGCTTGTTTACAATGTTGAAAGGCGTTAATTTAAGCTTCGCATATCCAATCGACCTGTCAGGGTTGAAAAGAAGTAGCTTCGGGCGTATGTCTGCCAGGGACTTAGCTGGATTGTGTTTTCCCTTTGGTGATTCCTAAATTGCATTTAGGGAGGGAATATGGCTGGGCATGCGCTATAATGTTCGGATACTCCTTGGGTTGATGATCATAACAAATTAAACTCCAAGCCAAGTGGAAATAGCACAAATCAATGTTTTTAATTTAAATGAAGCCAGTCAATTATCAGCGATAAGATGCGCAGATCTTTCTGAAGCAGCTTCCGTTTGTTTGGATAATCAAGGGCATGTAAGTGGAAAGGAAATTAAGATAGAGGGAGATTTAGAAGGTCAGTTTAAATTGGTTTGGAAAGAGGTAACAGATCAAATGCGAAGGTCGCGGAATGATTTAGAGGATGCTGTTGAAGGAGGGGCATATTGTTTAGCGATGTTGGTAATTGAAAAGCTAACTAGCCTTAAAGTGACCAAACAATCCAAAAAAAGAACAGGTTTTGATTATTGGTTAGGAGAAGGAAATGAGAATGGCGTACAAGGATTGGCCAGGTTAGAAGTCTCTGGAATTTTAAGAGGAACTAGAGGGCAAATCAACCAACGGATAAAAGAAAAAATGCGACAAACGCAAAAAAGTGATAACTTAAAGATTCCAGCGTATATTGTAATCGTTGAGTTTAGTCAACCAATTATTAAAATCAAAAAAAGATAATGTGATGAAATCAGCAATAGATGAACTACATGATAAAGCGATGGAATTGGCTGATGAAGCGCATTATGCCAGGAAAAAAGACCAATTAGAAGAAGCTCAGACCAAATACCTTTCTGCTTTTGAGTATGAAAAATCAGCAGCTATGTTATTGGTAAATGATTATGCTCAAGAACCTACCCGATCCGTACTTTTCCGTAGTGCAGCTTGCCTTTTATTAAATTTGCCCTTTCCTTCAGAAGAAGATTTTCGCAAAGCTGAAAGAATGGTTGCTTACGGTCTAAGTGGGAACCCGCCTGAGGAAATTGCTGAAGAATTACGTGAAGCTTGGCGTGAATTATTGACCTCTTTTATTCAAAAAGTAGCTTAATAAAAAGGATCATCAACAAAATGCACACCGGTTATGTCTGTCTCCTTGGTCGCCAGCCACAGCGGGTGTACAGACGTTTGAACTAAATTATTTCCCTTAATCATGTGAATAATTTCGATAAGAGAAAACCCATTAAGCATGGCGAAGAGCCCGCTTTTCTTAAATCCCAATCCCACTTTATTGTATATGTAACAGCCCTTTAATTGCTCAGACCACCAGACAATTACTAAAGCAAACACATGCAACAGATCTCTTTTTGGCAAACATGGGTAGTGGCAGGCTTACTGATGGCGATGCCCGCAACAGGCAACGCACAGGACGGTGAGCTCACGCTTGACGACCTGTTCGCCACGCCAAAACTGACAGGAACAACCCCGTCCCGGCCGGCGTGGGCACCGGACAGCGAGCACTTCGCCTTTTCCTGGAGCGAACCAGGAAATCCCGGGCGTGGCCTCTGGGTTTCCACAAGCGATGGGAAGGACGTGCGCCTCTGTTCCGATACCGCATCCGCGTCCGTGCGCGATATGGCCTGGACCAGCGCGAACACCATCGTCAGCCTGCGAGGCAACCACCTATGGCAGACATCGCTGATCCAGGGTGAGGATATCCAGTTAATGCCGGTTGAGGCAGGTGCCCATAACCTGTCGGTATCGCCAGGCGGCAACCAGGCAGCGTACATAAAGGACGGTGACCTGTGGCTTGCGGACTTCCCTTCCAAACAGAATCGACAGCTCACTGAAATTGGCATTGCCAGTCTCTCTAGCTTGCCGCAGGGGCGCTACAGCCGGCCGGAACGGGAAATTGGTCCCGGCATCTGGAGTGGGCCCACCTACAAGTGGTCCCCGGATGGCAAGACCATCGCGTTTCACGTCGTTGACCGACGCGAGATGCGAAAGGTGCCGTTCCCGGATTACCTCGCCGCCAAGACCAATCCCAATGAGGTACGCCGGGGTTACCCGGGCGACCCCAACGAGATTCGCAGGGTGGGCCTGCTCCATGTAGAAAGCGGCAATATTACGTACCTCGATTTGCCAGACCCGCAGGCTAATCAAGTCATCGACTTCAACTGGTCACCGGAGGGTACCCTGCTCGTTGATATCGCATCTGATGATGCGGTTGAACGTAAGTTGTTTGTCGTTGCACCCGGAGAAAGCCAAGTGCGCGAGATTTGGCGGGGTGTTCGGGAGAGCCGCATGTACACCTCGTTTGAATCTGCCTGGCATCCGGATGGAAAGCAGGTCGTTTTCTTAAGCGATATGGGTGATCGCTACGGCTTGTATACGATCGATGCCTCACCATCCAGAGATCGTCCACAGCTCCTTACAGATCCGTCCTACGATGTGCTGTCCGCTCCGAGTATTGCTGGTGGCGCCCTGTTTTATGCAGGCAACGGCGTTAATCCGTACGAACAACACGTGTATCGCCTTGATCTGTCCGGTGGCGACCCCAAGCAGGTGACGCGCCTTGCGGGCCGGAACGATGGCTACCCCTCACCGGATGGCCGGCAACTGGTGTTCATGCACAGCAACGACACTTCACCGCCCGAGCTTTACGTGGTAAGCAGCGAGGGGGGGGACGCTACGCGGGTAACCCACTCGCCCTTGCCCGCCTTCACGGAGCGGACCTGGGCGGCTGCGGAATACGTTAGCTTCCCCAGTCTGGTAGATGACTACACGCTGCATGCCCGGATTCTGAAACCTGCCAACATGCAGCCCGGCACGAAGTATCCAGTGCTGTTTGGGCCCGTGTATTCGAATACAGCGAGAAATCGCTGGGCTGGGAACTACAGCCTCGTACAGCAGTTGCTGGTCAGGAAGGGGTATATTATCGTGCAGGTGGACTCACGAGGCAGCAACGGTTATGGCCGGGCATTCCGTGAAGAATTTCTGCTGGGCTTTGCCGGCCAGGACATTGAGGATTATGCGAGTGCCGTTGCCTACATGGAGTCACTGGATTATGTCGATCCCGACCGCATCGGCATCTGGGGCAGCAGTTACGGGGGCACCCTCTCCGTTTATTCACTGTTGATGAAGCCGGGCTTATTCCAGGTAGGTGTTGCGGCCGCAGCGGCTGTTGACCCGGCTTTCTTTGGCACAGACGATGTCGCGATTGTTCGCCGCCCACAGACCCACCCGGAGATATTTGAAAGGAAAGCGCTCCACTATGCAGCGAATCTGGAGGATAAACTCCTGTTCATCCACGGCATGCAGGACCAGGTGGTCCCATTCAAGACGACGGCTGTGTTAGCGGAGGAACTGATCAAACAGGGCAAAGACTTCGACTTTGCGTTTGCACCGGGTGCGACGCATGCATGGAGCCGTGAGCAGCATTACAATCGCTACCTGTTCGGCAAGGTCATCGAATACTTTGACCGGCACTTGGGGGTGCGGTCTGAGTAGAGGATTGCAAGTGTCTTCTGAGGAACGCAAGACAAATCTTTGGAACGAACGCCGCATCACAAAGTCGTTAATAGTCGACCGGATACGTGTGAGTGCCGGCCTTGCGCAGGCAGCAAAAGCCAGTCCGCGTCTCTCATTCCCAATCCTCCTCTTCCAGTTCGAAAAGAGCATTGACAGGCAGTTCGAAAATTGCAGATAAGGGCAGCGCCAATATTTCAGCCTCCTATTTGCTCTGACAAAAAGTACACTTTTCTTTACCAACCAGGTGTTTTTGGGGATTAGTGTTTCCTTTACACGAAGCTTGCCATACTGCCAGCGGTTTGTTACATTTGTTGGTATGAAGAAAACACGTGCATTACTCGTCATTCTCGACGGTTGGGGCCACGGCCCGGACCCGAAAGTCAGCGCGATTGCCCAGGGCAATACGCCATTCGTAGACAGCCTCTATGATCAATATCCTAATGCGGAACTGACCACCTTCGGTGAGCAGGTCGGCCTGCCGGAGGGGCAGATGGGCAATTCTGAAGTCGGGCACCTCAACATAGGCGCCGGGCGGATTGTCTATCAGGAGCTCGCGCGTATCAATAAAGCCATTCGCGACGGAGTCCTTCAAAAAAATGAGACGTTGGTGGAGGCTATGCAGTATGCCAAAGATAAGGGCAAGGCGCTGCATTTCATGGGCCTCGTTTCCGACGGTGGCGTACATTCGCACCACCGCCACCTGATGGCCCTCTGTGATGCTGCTGCTGACTTTGGATTGGAAAAAATCTACATCCACGCCTTCACCGATGGGCGGGATACAGACCCCAAGAGTGGGAAAGGCTTCCTAAAGGAGGTCCTGGAACACGTAAAGGGCAAGCCGGTACAGCTCGCTTCCGTTGTGGGCCGGTATTACGCTATGGACCGCGACAAACGCTGGGAGCGTACCCGTATCGCTTACGATGCGCTTGTCAACGCAGAGGGGGAAGCTACGCAGGATGCCCTGGCGACCATCCAAAACCGTTATGAGTCCGGAGAGACGGATGAGTTCCTGAAGCCAATCATCTGTACAGGTCAGGATGGCGACCCGGTAGCCACGATTCAGGAAGATGACGCTGTGGTGTTCTTCAACTTCCGTACCGACCGCCCCCGTCAGCTGACGATTGCGCTTACACAGGAAGATTTGTCTGATCACGGCATGCATACGCTGCCCCTGCACTACGTCACGATGACCCGCTACGATGAGACCTACAAGGGCGTCAATGTGATGCTGCACAAAAAAGACATCGAAAACACCCTGGGGGAAGTCATTTCCAAAGCCGGGCTTACGCAAACCCGCATTGCTGAAACGGAAAAATACCCCCATGTTACTTTCTTCTTCAATGGTGGCCGGGAGCAGGAGTTCGAAGGGGAACACCGTATCCTTATCCCATCCCCGAAAGTAGCCACCTACGACCTGAAGCCGGAAATGAGCGCAGTGGAAGTCACTGATGCCATTATCGCGGATATTGATGACAACCAACCGGACTTCATCTGCCTGAACTATGCGAATGCCGATATGGTAGGCCACACCGGTGACTTTGAAGCCGCAAAAATTGCTGCTGAAACCGTAGACAAGAGCCTGAAGCGCCTCATTGAGAAGGCACAGGAGTACAATTACGAAGCCATAGTGATTGCAGACCACGGCAATTCCGATTTCATGGTCAACGCTGATGGCTCGCCCCACACCGCGCATACCACCAACCCGGTCCCGGTTTTCTACATTGCCGCTGATACACACGGCCGCAAGGTCAGAGATGGGAAGTTAGGCGATATTGCGCCTACCATATTGGACATTCTGGGCATGGAAGCCCCGGAGGATATGGACGGAGAGAGTCTGTTTGGGTAAAAAACGGCCTGAACGGGCAAAAAAGAACGGGGCAGCGGATATCCGCTGCCCCGTTTTATTATGTCGTACTAAGTCTGTTACAAATTAAGCGCCAAGGTAAGACTTCAGCAGCTTGCTCCGGTTAGCGGAACGCAGCTTGTTGATGGCTTTGTCCTTGATTTGGCGGACACGCTCCCGCGTGAGGCCAAACTTTTCGCCTATATCCTCCAGTGACATAGGGTGCTCCACACCAATACCGAAGTAAAGCTTGATCACATCGCACTGACGCTCCGTTAGCGTACTCAGGGAGCGCTCGATCTCGCGGCGCAGTGATTCTTTGTAATCCAGCTTGGAGTCCGTATTCGGGGTGCTGCTGTTCTCAAGCACATCGAGCAGGGAGTTGTCTTCCCCTTCCACGAAAGGCGCATCCATGGAAACATGGCGGGCGGCTACACCAAGCGTTGTTTCAACCTCTTCGGTAGCGATTTCCAGGGTTTCTGCCAGTTCGTCAGCAGATGGCTCCCGCTCGTACTCCTGCTCCAGCTCGGAGAAAGCTTTGTTGATCTTATTCAGCGAGCCCACTTTGTTCAGGGGCAGGCGGACAATCCGGGACTGCTCTGCCAGCGCCTGCAGGATGGACTGTCGAATCCACCAAACGGCGTAGGAAATAAATTTGAAGCCACGGGTCTCATCAAAACGCTGAGCGGCTTTGATCAGCCCCAGGTTGCCTTCATTAATAAGGTCACTCAGGGAGAGACCTTGATTCTGATATTGCTTGGCTACGGATACGACGAAGCGCAAGTTGGCTTTGGTCAGCTTCTCCAGCGCTGCCTGATCCCCCTGCTTGATACGCTTGGCGAGATCCACTTCCTCCTCTGGAGTCAACAAGTCTACTTTGCCGATCTCCTGAAGGTATTTTTCCAGGGATTGGCTCTCACGATTAGTAATAGACTTAGTAATCTTAAGCTGTCTCATGTACGCTAAATTTAATTAATGTTTACAAAGGTAGTGTTCAGTACTATGCAAGCCGGAGTAGATATGGTGGGATTTAATCACGTAAGCCAGGCACATGCTGTGGTCGGGAAAAAGTGTTGTTTGAATTACCTGCATAGTTGTTATGCCCTGCTTTACGAATGCCTTGGTTATTAAACGGCTTACAGCCCACAAAAATACGGCTTTTTTGCCTTCAAGTCAATAGCCTCTTAATATAGGCTTAACTTACATACAAGCAACGCCCCGACGGCTAAGATAGTTTCCTGCAACTCAAAAACCTGAAAACAGGATGAAAAATTTTGTGGAAGAGAGCTTCGTGCGCATGGTGTTTGGTTTTGGATTGCAGTGCCCTTATTTGTGATGGGGCACGCAGAGGAGGGGAGGCGCCTTTATTTTTGGAAAAATCATTTTTTTATTCTTTATTGTGGGGCAGCATAGGATGCGTAGCGGTGTTTGAAGCAAAGCCTGTTGGCACAATCGGATTTTCAACAGGCTTTCCCCCCTTCTCCGTTATTCTCCCTGCCTGATTTTCCAATAACCCTACTGCACATGGAAAGAGTTAAATTTACCTTAGAATTCATCTTCAAAGCTTCTCCGGCCATCGTCTATAAATTCTTTACGACGCCTTCCTGCCTGGTCCGGTGGTTTTGCGATGAAGTGGACATTCAGGGAGAGACCTACACCTTCTCGTGGAGCGGATCCGAAGAAGAAGCCGAACTGATCGAAGACATCGAAAACGAAAAGCTCCGCTTTCGGTGGGAGGAGGCAGAGGACGAAGAATACCTCGAGTTCGATATCTCAAAGTCTCCGGTTACCGGCGAAACCATTTTGGTCATCACCGACTTCTGCGATGACGATGAAGTGGACGACCAAAAGCAGCTTTGGCACAGCCAAATGGAAGACCTGAGAAAGGAAATGGGGGGCTAACCCCAATTTTAGCCTTCTGTTGTTTGCTTATCTTTTTTCAGAAGCGCGAAAAGCAGCAGGATCACTGCGCCAACAAGCAGCAGCCCGGAAAGGAAAAAGAAGAAGCCGCCTACCGAACCTCCAAATGCAATAACACCCAACACAATACCGCCCACAAGCATGGCACTCCCTAATATAAGGCTTAGGGTGCGCTTGCCGGTGTTGTCTCCGGACGCTACCTTTTTTTGTGCCCGTTCCTTCCAGCGCTCCACGCGCTTTTCCAATCGCTTTTGTTTGCGCTCAAACTGTTGAAGGGCGCGCTGTTCTTTTTGGGACAAGGCGGCTTCCGGCACGGCTACCGCTGCCTGGGCCGGCGCGGAGGCGGTAAGGAATATCAGGCTGATCAGCATAGCTAGCAATGAAGTCTTCATGGTCTTTGTGTTATCTTTTTCAAATAAAGTGGAGGGTATGGACGCTGGAGGGGAATCAGGTCCAAAATAAGAAAAAATACACAGATCAGTAGCGCTTTCTTCTGCGGAGAATACGTATATTTAGTTTTAGCAGCTCTGTGGTGGCCCTGCCCCATGGCCCGGTACACGCTTGTTCGTAAACCTGATTTTACCATTTTAAGCCTTCAAAAACATGATCGTAACCTTTGGGATGACCCTCGATGATGCGCCCTTGCCTGCCATAAGTACCAATCAGTCCGGTCAGGCCGTATTTGGGCCACAGGGGCTGGTGCGCTATCTCGAAACCGTGTCCGGCCTGCCGGATATCCCCAAGGACAACGAGTACCTCCGTATTGAGCAATACCGGCAGCAACTGGGGCATTACCTGCGCTCAGCTCCTGATGCCTTTTTCAGCGCCTCCTTTCAGACCGACCCCTTTGCCGTAGCGACTGACATGCTTGGGCGCCGGGATGAATTGATGATGGCGGGCTGGGATTTCGAACACCGCCCCGGAATGCCGGAACGGCTAAAGTGTATTGCAGAACTGGAAGACCGGATAAAGGGCTTGTCCGGCAGGCTGGCCACCGGGTTTGCCGACCGGCTGATCGAAATAATAGCCGAGGTGGAAAAAGGGGAGCAGGTTTTTGAAAAATTGATCTGCCAGGAACCTCAGAAATTGTTGCCGACGGGCATCCAAAGACTGCTTGAAGCCCTGCGCGCACAAGGCGTCGAAGTGGTTTGGAGTGCCCCGCCTCAGGCAGTTGGAGACAGCGACCTCGCCCGCCTGCAGCGCAGCCTGCTATCGGATGCGAAGACGAAACCGGAACCGGTACGCCTGAAAGGCGATGGTTCTCTGCTTTTGCTTCAGGGGAAAAGAGACACGGACCTATCGGCCTATTTTGCGAGTTTGCTCCGTCAGAATGAAAGTTACCGCCCGGCTTTGGTGGTACCCGGGCAGTGTCAGGCCCTGGAGCACGCCCTGTCGCAGGAAGGGCTGCCGGAACTGGGGCTGCTTTCCGCTTCCCTGGCCCGCCCCACGCTGCAAGTGCTGAAACTGGCCACAGTTTTTCTCTGGGAGCCCATCGACCCCTACAAAGTCATGGAGTTCGTTTCCCTGGCGGTGAAGCCCCTGGAGAGGGGGCTGGCGAATAAAATCGCCCTGCTCATGGCCGAACGGCCGGGGCTGTTTGGGGAAAAGTGGAGCTCGACTATTGCGGCTTACTTTAAAGCACTGGAAGAGGAGGCATCCGGTGGCCCCAATGAAGATGACCCGGTGCGGGCAGGGCAGCAGTACAAATTCTGGTTCAAGCGGGATCGGTTTCCCGCATCCGGCCGGGTCCCCAAGCCGCAAGCCATTGAGGTCTTCGATTATCTTGCAAACTGGGCACAGGCTTACACGGAGGGGGAGAGCAGCAATAATACCTCCTTTCTGGTATTGGCCGAACAGGCCCGAAGGATTAGCGCTTTGCTTTATGCCCTGCCAGAAGAACAGCTGACCGCACTCGAATTGGAACGGGTGGTGCGCACCATTTACGAACCCGCGCCGGTACAGCTCAACCGCCGTGCTCAGGGCTTTTTGCGGTATACGAACCGGGTAGGCAGTGTCATCGGGCCGGTGAGCGACCTGGTCTGGTGGAATTTTGCACAGGCAGAAAAAACTTACTTTTTCTCCCGCTGGTACGAACCGGAGCGGCAGTACCTTGAAGGTGAAGGCATAACGCTAACGGGGCCGGAGCAGGAAAACGCCCTGCAGCTGTGGCACCGTCTGCGGCCTATGCTGCATGCTACTGACCGGCTGATGCTAGTGGCACCGGAGCACATCAATGGGCAGGAAGTGAACCCGCACCCACTAATGGGAGACCTGGAAGCCCGCTGTGAAGGACTGGAGCAGATCATTTGTACGCTGGAAGAGGGCGGGCTTGAGAGGTGGTTTGCGCCTCCTGCCATGACTTCCCTTCAGGTATTGGGGCTGGGCCGTCCCGCACCATTTATCCATATCATTAAAGGTGCAGAGCAATTGGCGAAGCCGGAGGAGCGGGCCTCCTACAGCAGCCTGAGCGATTTGTTTTACTATCCGCACAAATGGCTGTTCCGCTACAAGGCAGACCTCCGCCCTTCCGCTCTGCTTAGCATTGTAGATGAGCGGGCGTTGCAGGGAAACCTGGCGCACCGGTTTTTTGAAGAGTTGCTAAAGCAGGAGTCCGTCCACCGATGGACGCAGGAGCAGGTAGTCCGCTACCTGGAATCTATTGAGCAGGAGCTCCTGAAAAAAGAAGGCACCGTATTGCTGATGTATGGCCGGGAGCCGGAGCGGGTGCGGTTTATGGAGCTGGTCAAGCGTTCCGCCTGGAACCTCGTCCGGCACATTCAGGAAGGCGGCTGGGCCATTGCAGCCACAGAGCAGGCCCTGGACGGCAGCTTCGGGAGCGCCCAACTAAAAGGGTACGCCGACCTGGTGCTCAGGCGGGGCGAAGAGTACTGTATTCTCGACCTCAAATGGTCAGGGCGGAGGTACCGGGAGACGCTGCTGCGCAATGAAGAAGATTTGCAGCTGGTCTTATACGCCAGAATGCTGGGGCAGGATAGGGGATGGCCCCACACAGCCTTTTACGTTATTAATAAAGGTGTCATCCTGGCCCGGAACACTCAGGCGTTCAAAGCTGCTGAAGCGATTATGCCCGATAGCGATACAAGTGAGGTCAATCAGCGCATCTGGAGCCGAATGGTCAAAACCTACAACTGGAGAATGGCGCAAATCCAAAACGGGCAGGTTGAAATCCGGTGTGAAGAAACCGCCGCAGACCTTGAAGCGCACTATGAGGATGCCCCCTGGCTGGAAATGCTGGAAATGAAAGCGGAGAATGCCGCTTTCGATGACTATCAGGTATTGATAAACTTGTGTGATTGATGGCCAAATTTCGAACCGGAGCTTTTTTTATAGAAAAAATTATAATAACTTGTCAACGTATTCTGTAAAGAGCGCATTGCTAACGCTTTGGGAAACCTACTCTACGTATTTGCGTATACAAACCTGACGAACGACATGTATTTTGCAGAGCCGTCAGGACAAATTACCCCTCATTTGTTTTTTGATGGATTCATTATTACAGCATCAGTGCTATATTGTGCGGCGCTGAATGATTGGATTCAGCTATTTCATAATTCCAAAATAACTAACAACTATTTTGGCAGCCGGTACAAGCGTTTGAGCTTAAGCTAAAAGAAGCTGGCATCAGATTTGCAGCTGTCAGAATAAAAAGTAAAACCGCAATTATCTATGAAGGTCAAAAGTCTACTACTCGGGATACTGAGCCTGTTGTTTGCGTCCACAACGGCTTTGGCCCAATTCCCGGTCAATTGTATTGATTACGCAACTATTGAGCTGCGTGGAGGAGGAACGGAAATCATCACCTGTGAAGGCGATGGGCTGGCAGAAACCTACGATTTCTCGACCAGTACCCTGGCTATGCCGTTTGGTTACCTCATTACGGATGAAGACAACACCATCCTGCAGGTCAGCATCGATAATACCCTGAGCTTCGAAGGGCTTGGTGAAGGCAACTTTCGGGTTTGGGCGTTTGCCTGGCTGGGGCAAATTACCGCAGAACCGGGGCAGAATGCCGAAACGGCTGATCTCGCCTCCATTTGCGGCGCCCTGACCACCAACTTCATCCCGGTGATCAACTTCGTGCCCGACGGAGGGGAAGTATCGCTCGCTGATGGCAGCACTTCACAGTTCATCTGCCCGGAAGACGGCATCTCGGACGTATTGTCCTTTGCCTCGACGGGCGATATGACGGCAGGCTACGTTTACCTGCTTACGGACGAGAACAACATTATCATTGAAATCATTGATGGTGACAGCTATGACTTCGACCTTTTGCCGGAAGGCAACTACCGGGTCTGGGGGCTGGCTTACTCAGGAGGCTTGCTGGCGCAGCCCGGAGACGATGCCGCCGCCATACAGCTGGCCGAAGAATGCTTTGGGCTTTCTGACAACTTTATTGAAATCGACCGTGCCCTGCCGGATGGAGGCACTGTGGCCCTCGAAGATGGCAGCACAGAAGCCCTGGTTTGTGTGAATGACGGGCAGGCGGATGTATTGACATTCACCAACCAAACACCGGCCACGGCTCCGTACACCTATTTGGTGACGGATGAAAATAATGTCATCCTGAGCGTAGTGAGCGGGGACAGCTTTGATTTTGAAAACGCACCGTCGGGCATTTGCCGCGTTTGGGGGCTGTCCTACACGGGCAACCTTACCGCAATGGAAGGTATGGATGCTGCCGCAACGGACCTATCAGACGGTTGCTTCAATTTGTCTGATAACTTCATCACCGTAGACCGTCAGGAAGCGGATGGGGCGACGGTCCGGCTGGAAGACGGAGGCGATGAGACCTTCGTTTGTGTTGGGGACGGCGTTGCCGATGTTGTCGGCTTTGTCAACACCTCCGCTGGTGCAGATGAGTATACTTACCTGATTACGGATACAGATAACAACATCCTTGCGATTGCCCCTTCCGGCAGCTTCGATTTTGAAGGCGCGGATGTGGGCGTTTGCCGCGTTTGGGGACTGGCTTACGGCGGGACCCTATTGGCAGAGGCAGGCGATAACGCCGCTACTGCAGTATTGGCTGATGGCTGCTTTGGCTTATCAGAGAACTTCATCACAGTCCGGCGCGAAGCGGTGGAAGGAGGTACTGTAGCCGCAGTGAGCGGGCTTGACCCCATCATCGTTTGCCCCGATGGTACGCCTAACGTAATCGGTTTTGAAACGACAGGTACTTCCACGGGCATTTACGCCTACGTCATTACGACCGATGAGCTGATCATCGTAGACCTGGCAGATGGGGATACCTACGATTTCGATGCCCTGGAAGAGGGCACTTACTATGCCTGGGGCCTGGCTTACACCGGCAACCTTACCGCCGGCGCAGGAGATGATGCTTCAGCAGTCGTACTCTCTGACGAGTGTAATGACCTTTCTGATAATTTTGTAACCGTAATTGTGGAAACGCCCAACGGCGGCACCGTAGCCACCGCAGACGGAGAGACTACTGTCTTTACCTGCCCTGGCGATGGCGTGGCAGACGTCATTGAGTTCGACAGCGCCGGTACTTCACAGGGTGCGTACACGTATGTGATTACGGATGAAAATAATGAAATCCTGGCGCTGCCGGCTGGCGATAGCTTTGATTTTGACGCTGCGCCTGCCGGTACCTGCCGCGTGTGGGGCCTGGCTTACTCCGGCAACATCACTGCCCAGGCAGGCGATATTGCTTCCGATGTGGAACTGACCGATGAGTGCTTCAGCCTTTCTGAGAACTTCATCACGGTGATTCGTCAAACGCCGGATGGCGGGACGATCAGCCTGGACGACGGCACAACAGATGCCTTTACCTGCCCCGGCGATGGCATGGCGGACATCCTCACTTTTGAGCGCATGGGCACCTATCCGGGACCTTTTGCCTATGTCATCACAGACGAAGACAATGTGATCCTTGATTTTGCGAACGGGAACACCTATGATTTCGATAATGCGCCTGCCGGTACCTGCCGCGTGTGGGGCCTGGCCTACACGGGTGAAGTGACGGCAATGATAGGGGATACCGCCTCAGTAGCGATGCTGAGCGATGACTGTTTTGACCTTTCCGACAACTTCATCACGGTAGTGCGTGAGGTGCCCGTAGGCGGAACGGTGGAGCTGGAAGGCGGCGGTGACCTCGCCTTTATTTGCCCGGACGACAGCCTTTCCAATGTGCTGGCGTTTGACAGTGCTGGCGTGGTAGGGCCTAACTTCATTTATGTGGTTACGGACCAGCAAAATATTATCCTGGATGCTTTCCCGGTGGATGTCTACGACTTTGAGACCAATCAAACCGGTATCGTACGGGTTTGGGGCCTGGCTTACACCGGCAACCTGATAGCCGAGCCGGGCGACACGGCTTCCACAGCCCTGCTTAGCGACGACTGCTTCAGCCTTTCCGAAAACTTTGTAGACGTGATCCGCGAAGTGCCCTTTGGTGGTGAGATTACCACGGAGGATGGCGAAACAACCGTTTACACCTGCCCGGGTGATGGCGTGGCGGATATCGTCTCCGTAGATAGCATTCTGGCTGCAATTACACCATTTACTTATGTGATTACCGATGAGAACAACGTCATCCTGGACTTGCCGGGTGGCGATACATTCGACTTTGATGGAGCACCGGCCGGTAACTGCCGGATTTGGGGCTTGTCCTACGTGGGCAATATCACGGCAGAGGTTGGCGATACCGCATCTGTTGTAGCACTGGCTGATCAGTGTTTCGACCTTTCTCAGAACTTCATCACCGTTGTGCGCGAAGTGCCGGAGGGTGGAACTGTAGCTATGCCAAACGGCGAGACGACCATTTACACCTGCCCTGGCGATGGCATGCCGGATATCATTATGGCGGACAGCGCCAATACTTCTGCCGGGCTGTACACTTACGTGATCACGGATGACAATAATATCATCCTCGACCTGCCTTCCGGTGATGCCTTCGACCTGGATGGCGCTCCTGCTGGAACCTGCCGGATTTGGGGCCTGGCCTATACGGGCAATATCACCGCGAATGCAGGGGATGATGCCGCTGCTGTAGCGCTGAGCGATGACTGCTTTGATCTTTCCGATAACTTCATCACCGTACTGCGGGAAACACCGGAAGGCGGCATGGTTTCGACAACCTCCGGCGCTGAGATGGTGACGACCTGCCCGGGTGATGGCAATGCCGATGTGGTGACTTTCGACAGCACGGGCACGGCCGGACAGTATGTTTACGTACTGACGGATACCAATAATGTGATCATTGATGTGATTGCCACCGATACATTTGATTTTGATGCAGGCGGTACCGGAGTTAGCCGTGTTTGGGGCCTGGCGTACACCGGGACGATCACTGCGGTACCTGGCGATAATGCGGCAGATGTGCCACTGAGCGACGACTGCTTCGACCTTTCCGATAACTTCGTCACCATAGTCCGTGAAGTGCCAAACGGCGGCATCGTCCGTATCGAAGGCGGCGCAACCGAGCTTTATGTGTGCCCGGGCAATGGTGTGCCAGATATTGTAAGCCTTGACAGCGCAGGCGTGTCGGGCAGCTTCATCTACCTGCTCACCGATGAGAATGATATCATCCTCACGACTATTACCGAAGATCAGGTAGATTTCGACCCATTTGCAGAGAATGATTACCGGATTTATGGCCTGGCTTACGCTGGTAACCTGTCCACTATCCTGATTGGTGCAGATGTGAATACAGATGTGCTGGCCGATGACTGCTTTACCGTATCGGATAACTTTGTTTCCATTTTCAGTCAGGTACCGGATGGCGGTATGGTGGCGGCTACGGATGGAGAAACCGAGGTCGTGACCTGTCCAGGTGACGGTATGGAGGATGTGCTTGTTTTTGACAGTACAGGTACAGCAGGGCTTTACACCTATGTCCTCACCGATGAGAACAATGTAATCCTTGATCTGATCGCGGGCGACAGCTACGATTTTGAGCCTCTGGGCGAAGGCGTGGCCCGCGTATGGGGGCTTGCCTACACGGGCAGCATCACCGCACAGGTGGGAGATGATGCCGGCGTAGTCGACCTCAGCGATGACTGCTTTGACCTTTCCGATAACTTCATCACGATTATCCGCATAGAGCCTAATGCAGGTTCTATTGGGACCGTTGTCGGCCCGATTACCCTGGACCTTTGCGTTGGGGACGGCGTGGCAGACTCTGTGGCTTTTGAGGTTATCGGAGCATCTGATAACCCGTATGCGTACCTGATTACGGATGAGAACGACTTCCTCGTCAGTGCGATTGATTCGGTCTTTGATTTTGAAAATATTCAGGCTGGTACTTACCGCATCTACGGCGTGTCTTACACCGGTCAGATTTCCGTCCTTCCGGGTGCCAATATCTTCATTGATCCTCTTTCTGATGATTGCTACGATTTGACCGGGCAGTTTGTTGAGATCAATGCAGAAGGCGTGGACGGCGGTGTGGTCTTCACGGACTTAGGCATCGGGCAGGATGTGATCAGCATCTGTCAGGGAGACGGTGAGCCTAATGTCATCACTTTCTCCAACAGCTCAACTGCAACGGGCGCCAACTACACCTACGCATTGACGAATGATGCCGGTATTATCCTCGGTTTTGTTCCGGGCGGCAATCAGTTTGACTTTGAGACATCCGGTACCGGAGTGGCACGGATTTATGGTATTTCCTACACCGGCAACCTGCTGGCGGGCCCGGGGCAGGTGGTTACCAATATTCAGCTTTCTGATGGCTGTGCAGACCTTTCGGACAATTTTGTGACGGTCCTGAGGGATGCACCCGAGGGCGGAAGCCTTACCACAGGCACGGGCGAAACCGATCTCCTCGTTTGCCTTGGGCCAACAGATGGTACGGTGGACTTCGTAACCACAAGCGGTTCCTTCAACAGCTACCTCTACCTGCTTACGGATGTCAACAACATCGTCATCGATACGATCGAAAGCAGCAGCTTCAACTTTGCTCAATTGCCGGAAGGCGTATTCCGCATCTGGGGCTTGTCCTACAGTGGGCTGCTCAATGATCTTTTCGGAGAGGATGCCGCTGCCATTGAGCTGTCAACGAGCTGCCACGAACTTTCTGATAACTTCCTGACGATCACCCGTGGCCCTGCTGTGGACGGCGGTGTGCTTTCTGAAGTCGGTGGTACAGATACCGTGTACATCTGCCCCGGCGGCAATGCACCTGACTTTGTGGTGGTGTCCACGACCAGTCAGGACCCGATCTATCGTTATATCATCACAAATCAGAACAATCAGGTCATCGTCGATGATATCGAAATTGATGTGATTGACTTTGAGGGCGCGATGCCGGGCATCTACCACATTTGGGGCGTGAGCCTTGAAGGTGACCTGAGCCTCAATTTTGGTAATGAAATACCGGCCACGCCAGCCTCGGCAGACTGCTTCGAGTATTCTGAGAATTACATCACTGTAGTGTACGAAGGGCCGGAAGCAGGCACTATCTTCACGGATAGCGGTGAGGATGAAGTGACGGTAACGGTAGGGGACACCATGCCTGACTTGCTATCCTTCATCAATGTGGGCGCAAGCCAGAATGTGCCTTATCTGTACCTGATTACGGATACCGATAACCATATCCTGGATATTTCCGTTGACGGAACTTATGATTTCGAAAACACTTCAGTGGGCGTAAGCCGGATTTGGGGGCTTTCCTACACCGGTGAGCTGTTTGCGTTCCCTGGCAGCAATGCCGGTACCGACATGCTCAGTGAAGATTGCTGGGACCTTTCCGGCAACTTTATCACCGTCAACCGGGTGGAGGCACCAACCTTGGGCGAGCCAACGGTGGAACGTACGCTTGGGCATGATGCGATTATCAGCCTGGCAGCGGCACCCAACCCGGCCACACAGTTCCTGAATGTACAGTTCTTCCTGGAAGAGGCTGCGGCTCCGCAGAGTATCCTCCGGGTGCTGAACAGTCAGGGGCAACTCGTGGAAACGGTCCGCGTAGAAACCGCTAAGGGTACCAACAATCACACCTTTAAGGTAGTCAACTGGGTGCCTGGACTGTACGTGCTGCACTTGCAAAACGGCGATGCTACCAAAGCCATTAAGGTAATGGTAGGTGGCCGCTAAGTAGGGCGACAGCAGGCATGAAAAAGCCGGTATCAGAGCAATTTGATACCGGCTTTTTTTATGGTTAAAAGCGTCAAGCCCCAGCGTGCCTAAAACGGAACCCCTGCTGGTTTTTGATCACTGAAAAGCTTTCCAGTGATGGGGCTTAACGGGAATAAGTTTCCGGCTTAAGCCACTAGAAGTTATAGGTCAGGCCGAAACGAAACTCAATAGGCGGGCCAAGGCTGTTTTCTGGTGCCAACGTATTGTAGAGCAGGTAAATATCGTACCCCCAAATGCCGTTCCCATCGTTGTATCCCGCTCCAACGAAGGCATTGCTACGGACAGATCTCGCACTGATGATTTCATCATTGAAGCTATCGTATGCGGTTGCAAATTCTTCATTATCTACGCCATACTCCAGGTGGAGGAAGAAGCTGCGAAATACTTTATATCGGGAAAATGCCCCAATACCGTAATCAAAGAGGTTGGTAGTGGTTACCCGGTCTAATCCGGTTTGTAACCGGTAGTGGGTGTAAATGAGGGAAAAGCGTGGCCCTACAGATAAGTTATCGGTAATTTTATAACCAATGAGGGGAGTAGCCCCAAGAGAAAATGTACTTTCCCCATTGGCACCAAAAAAGCCCAGTATAATCCCGCCCCCATACCAAAGCCGGTGCGTGAACCCCTGGCTTTCGTCGAAGTAACGGTCGGTGTCGCTGCGCTGTGCGGTAGCGGAGTTTTGGGCAACGGCTAACAGCATAAATACAGGAAGGGCAAATTGCAATATTTTTTTCATAATTGGCAGTTTTTGTAAAGTTGATCGGTTGGTAAAAATAAATAAACAGTCGGGTCCTCTATCTATACTGACGATTAAGTGGTTTGCCACAGCAAACCTACTCAATGTCAGCATTTACGCTGGAAAGTGGCTTGCGCCTGCACTGACAAGCTACGCTTCGTCACGGGCCGATGTCGCAAACCACTTCGTATTGCGTATAAAGTCGTAAAATTAGCAGCGTTTCGTTGGGCCGGGCAGCAAAACTAGCCAATAGACTACAAAACGGGCTTTTTTACCTCCTTAAAACGACTAAAAGAACAGCTGTCTTTTCTGTTCAGTTTAGAAATTTTATTTTTGTGGTCAGTTCGATTTCCAAACGCCATTACCCCACAACCACTGGACCGACACTTTTTCGCTTCAAGATTTGTCTTGGGGCTTATCTCTATTGGCGAACAGCCTGCGTGCAATCTCATTCGCCAATAATCCAAAATCCGGATATCCTAACCAAACCCAGTTTGCAAAAACACAAAGAATAATGCAAAAACATCTACTGATTCTCCTGTTTCTTTCCCTTGCAGCACAGGTGTCATACGGGCAAACTCCCTTCGTCCTGGAGTCACTGAATGATTTGCCGTCTGAAATGCTTGATGAGCAGTTTTCTGAATACCAACTAACCAAAGCTCCGGTACAGGCCCTGCACAAAACCCTGCAGCGTGCCGGGAGTGCGGAAGTGCAGTTGTCCCTGCAGCTGGGCTCCCTGCAGCCGTTTGAGCTGCAATTGGCCGCTCACGACTTGCGGGCACCGGATTATCAGCTGGTCCTTGGGGACTCAACGGGCAGGCGGGTACTGCCCAGGTCTGCCAACAAAACTTTCCGGGGCCATGCTGCCGGAACACCGACGGGCCAGGTCCGCCTGACTGTAGATCAGAATTTTCTATACGGCTTCATTGAGCACCGTGCAAAAACCTACTTTATTGAACCGGCCTGGTACCTGGACCCCTCACTCCCGGAGGGCACTTACGTGTGGTATGAAGCAGAGGCGGTAAAAGCCCCGGAAACGCCGCATACCTGTGGGGCGGATCACGACCACGGCTTTAAGCCGGGCCCTGCACCGGGCCTCAGCCGTCAGGTGATGCAGTGCTACGCCGTAGGGATGGGGCTGGCTGCCGATTTTCAGCTCTTCAATGCCCTCGGGTCAGAAACGGCAGTAGAGAACTTCATGCTGGGCGTCCTCAATAATGTAGGGACCAACTACGATGATGAATTCTCCAATCAGATCGAGTTCGTAGTCAATGGTACTTTTATCTCGACTTGTTCCGGGTGTGACCCCTGGACGGGCTCCAATGAAGCTTCTACCGTACTCAATAGCTTTACCAACTGGGGCAACGGCGGTGGCTTTGGCTTCAACCACAGCCTGGCTACACTCTGGACCGACCGCAACTTCAACGGCTCAACGATCGGCATAGCCTGGGTAGGCGGGCTTTGTACCTCAAATCGCTACAACGCCTGTGAGCGCTTCTCCTCGAATGCTGCGCTGCTGCGGGTCCTGCAGGCACATGAAATCGGGCACAACTTTAATGCCTTTCACGATGGCAGTGGCTCTAATACCATTATGGCTCCTTCCGTTAATTCCAGCAACAACTGGTCAACGACTTCCACGAACGTCATCAGCAACTATATCAATGCGCAGGCTGGTATACCCGGCTGCTTTGGCCCCTGTGGCTCGCCTCTCGCACCACCGGTAGCCGAAATTGGCACACCAGTAGAGGAAGCCTGTCCGGGCAGTTATATTCAGTTTCTGGATGAATCGCAAAATAGCCCGACTTCCTGGTCATGGTCCTTTACAGGGGGAGTACCTAATGCTTCCAATCAGCAGCACCCTGTTGTTTTTTATCCCAATCCCGGAATTTACACCGCTACGCTTACCGCTACCAATAGCGCCGGTTCTTCCTTTGCCGTATCCAATACCATCATCGTGCAGGAAGGCAATACCAAATACCTGTTTTACGACGCTATGGAAGGCAACCTGAACAACTGGACGGTTCAGAACCCGGATAACAGCACGACCTGGGTCATTACCAATGTGGGGGGGACGGCATCCGGGCAGCAGGCGGCCTACATGAATAACTACAATTACGATGCCGAGGGCCAGAAAGACGCCCTGATTACGCCAATTCTAAACTTCTCGCAGGAAGCAGGGATGCGCCTCAAAATAGACTATGCCTATCAGCGGTACAGCCTTGCGCTGAGGGACGAGTTGCGCATTTTGGTCTCCACCAATGGGGGCAATACCTACCCTGATGAAATCTTCTTCGGTGAAGAAGATGGCAGTGGCAACTTCGCGACGACTCCGGATGGGACGGATTTGTTCAACCCGAGTATACCGGCCGATTGGTGCTACGCCGGCAACTTCGGAGCCGATTGCCTCAACATCGATTTGTCTGCCTACGCCGGCGAGCCGGAGGTCCGGATCAAAATAGAAAACACCAACGGTTTCGGCAACAACCTCTACATTGATAATGTACAGATTACCTCTAACTGCTTTGTATTGCAGCCGCCCGTTGCGGCTTTCGCTGCCGATGTGGAGTCCGGCTGTGCGCCGCTGACCGTTCAGTACACCGACTTCAGCCTGGGTGAGGTGGACGTCTGGGAGTGGTCCTTCCCCGGTGGGGTGCCTTCTACTTCCAACGCACAAAACCCAACGGTCGAATACCCTTTGCCGGGGGAGTACCCGGTGATGCTAACCGTTTCCAATGCCGCTGGCAGCAATACCACCTCTCTTAATACCAATATTGAGGTACTGGGGCCACCGGAGCCGTTTTTCCTGTACGATATTGACAGCTTTACGGTAGCCTTTGGGAACCTGACCGACAACTACACCGGTGTCAAATGGGTGTTTGGGGATGGCAATGAAACCGAAGTGGATTCTCCCACACATACCTACGAAGAGCCGGGGACCTATACCGTTAGCCTGTCCGCCCAGAATGAATGCGGTATGGCAGAATACACCGAAGAGATCACAATCGTGCCGCCTCCCACTGCCGCCTTCCAAAGCGAGTCGCTCTCGGGTTGCGCCCCTGTTTTGATGCAATTTATCAATACCAGCTCCTTTGGGGAAACCTTTCAGTGGACCTTCGAAAATGGCAATCCGGCGACATCGACCGACCCGGACCCCATCTGTAGTTTTGCCACTTCCGGGACTTATGAAGTGACATTAATTGCATCTAATGGCGTCGGTACGGACACGCTTACGCAAATGATCACGGTCTCCGGGGCGCCTCAAAGCAGTTTTTTTGCGGATTACACGCCGGGGACCTTTACCGTTTCCTTCCAGAATACTTCACTGGACGCTTTTTCCTTTGAGTGGGATTTTGGAGATGGCGCCCCGGTCAGCACAGACTATTATCCGACACACACCTACGATACCACCGGCATTTACACCGTTACCCTGATTGCCACCAACGAATGCGGCAGTGATACCGCCATTCAGGAAGTAGCAATTGTGCTGCCGCCTGTCGCGGGGTTCTCCCTTGCGCAGGATACGGCCTGTGCGCCTTACACCGTGCAACCGGCAAATAACACTGAAGGCATCGTGGAAAACTGGCTTTGGATCGCTGCCGGTGCAGATCCGGATACCGCAACAGTGCCCAATCCTACCTTTACCTTTGATGCCCCGGGCACTTATGACATCGTGCTGCAGGCAACTAATGCCGCCGGGAGTAGCCTGGATACCGCTACTGTCGTGATCGGAGGGCCGCCCAACAGTGCATTTGCATTAATGGGCACCCTGGGCTCCCCGCAAATATCCACGGTCAACAACAGCGTAAATGCGGATACCTACTTCTGGTCATTCGGCGATGGAAGTACCTCCGGTGAAACCGCGCCTGCACATACCTATGCCGGGGACGGCGACTACATCGTTACGCTCATCACTGAAAATACCTGTGGGGCCGACACGCTGGAACAAACGATATCCATTGTGACCCCGCCAATGGCAGCGATTGCCAATGCCGACACTTCAGGCTGCTCGGTTTTCGTCCTCGCACCTGAGTTTGCCGGAGCCTCCAATTACGACAACATCACCTGGTCTGCTCCCGGCAGTGTGGAGCTTACTGCGGATACGGCAGCCCCTACCTTTACCTACGAGACAGCCGGGCAGTACGACCTGATGGTGATGGTGAGCAATGCGGCAGGCAGCAGCACGGATACCCTGTCCGTAACCGTGATTGATGCCCCGGTTGCAGATTTTGAGCTGGCTTACACTACAGGTACGGACAGTATCGTCCTGACGAGCCTGAGCACAGGAGCGGATTCCCTGCAATGGGACTTTGGTGATGGCGAAACGAGCACCGCAACCAACCCTACGCACCAATATAGCGCAGACGGTCCCTACACCGTTCAGCTAATCGTTTGGAATGCCTGTGGTACCGATACCCTGGAGCAGGCAGTTGACATTCTTACCCCACCAGCCGCAGGCTTTTCGCTGGATGCCAGTTCAGGATGTGCACCCTTTGCCGTACAAATTTCGCCCGCTAACCCGGAGGCAGATTACAATTATGTCTATACCGCAAACGGGGCTCAGCCATCCGTTGCTTCGGTGCCTGATCCTACTTTCACTTACGGTAGCCCGGGCACGTATCAAATTATTCAAAAAGTCACGAATGCAGCAGGCAGCAGCACAGACACGCTTCAGGTGGTCGTGGGCGCTTCGCCCGATGCAGCCTTCGAAGCCAATGTGGCGCTGGGCAGCCTTAGCCTTGACTTAATGAACGAAAGCGAAGATGCGGACGGCTTTACCTGGCATTTCGGTGATGGCAACAGCAGCACGGAAACCGAACCCGGCCATACCTACGCCACCGATGGCGAATATACCATCCTGCTGATTGCCAATAGTGCCTGCGGGGCCGACACCGCTCAGCAAACCGTCAATGTGGTAACGGCTCCCACGGCTGGATTGGAGGTAAATGCCACGAATGGCTGTGCGCCCTTCACGGTAAGCCTGAGCAATACAGCAAGCACCAATGCCACTGGCTTCAGCTACTCTGCGCCCGGTGCCACCCCCGCGCAGTCCACGGACGCTGAGCCCACCTTTACCTACGATGCCCCTGGCACTTATCAGATTGTTCAGACTGTGAGCAACGCCGCAGGCAGCAGTGCCGACACCCTGCAGGTAATGGTAAGCGGTACACCGGTGGCAGACTTTGAAGCCAATACCACATTAGGCAGCCTTGAGCTGACCCTTGCAGACAACAGTTCAGATGCCGCTGCCTACCTTTGGAGCTTCGGCGATGGCAATGAAAGCACCGCATCCAATCCGGCGCATGCTTATGCCGAAGATGGGGTATACACTGTGCAGCTGATCGTAAGCAACGAATGCGGCAGTGACACCACCACTCAGGAAGTAGAAGTGGTGACGGCTCCGACCGCCGGCTTTACGACTGAGCTGACAGAAGGCTGTGCGCCCTTCACGCTTACGCTAAATCATACCGCGTCTGCAAATGCCACGGCCTTCACGTATACGGCTACCGGAGCGGTGCCGCCGGTTTCGTCGGACCCAAATCCGACTTTCACCTTCCCTGTGGCAGGGCAGTATACCGTCATACAAACCGTGAGCAATGCCGCCGGAAGCAGCTCGGATACCCTAACCATTTCAGTAGGTGATGTGCCAGATGCTGAATTTGAAGGCGTAGTCACGCTGGGGACCACACTGCTGGAGTTGACCAACCCTACGCTCGGCGCTACCAATTTCGCCTGGGACTTCGGTGATGGCAATACAAGCACAGCGTCCGCACCTTCCCACACCTACACCGCAGACGGCACCTATCAGGTCACGCTGATTGCCTCCAATGCCTGTGGGGCAGATACGGTGGCGCAGTCCTTTACGGTGATTACCCCGCCGGCCGCTGCGATTGATCTCGATATGGTCAGTGGCTGCCTGCCATTTGCCATCAATCCGGTTAGTGTGGCTTCCGCCAATGCCGAAGCATTGCTTTGGACAGCGCCGGGAGCGGCTCCGGAAACGGCAACGGGCATGATGCCGGCCTTTACGTACACCGAAGCAGGCACCTATACTATTTATCTGGAAGCCAGCAACGCTGCCGGTGTCAGTATAGATTCCACTACCATTGAGGTACTGGGGCTGCCAAATCCGGCATTTTCAGCAGATGTGGAAGGCTTTACCATCAATTTGGCGAATGCCTCCACCTCAGCCCTGACCTTTGCCTGGGCATTCGGGGATGGGAATAGCAGCGACGCAGCCAACCCTACGCATACGTACGAGTCTCCCGGAGACTATGACATAACCCTGACTGCTTCCAATGAATGCGGGCAGGCCGATACCACCCTATCCGTCAGCATTGTACTGCCACCACCCACTGCTGGTTTTGAAGTGGAAAGTACCAGTGGATGTGTGCCGTTTGAAGTCGCCTTTACCAATACCTCGCAGTTCGGCACTGGTTTTGAGTGGTCCTTCCCCGGTGGCACTCCCGTAACGGCTACCACCGCCAATCCAGTAGTGGTGTATGAAACGCCCGGTGTTTACAGTGCTACCCTGATTGTCAGTAATGCTTCCGGGGCAGATACGATTGAGCTTCCTGATCTGATTACGGTAGGCGCAGGGCCTCAGGCCGCTTTTGACTTCAGCATAGATCAGGCTACGGTGAGCTTTGCGAATACCGCTATTAATGCGGACGCCTTCCTTTGGTTGTTTGGCGATGGCAGCACAAGTACCGATGTGAATCCGGTGCACGACTACGGTATGGCCGGAGCCTTTGACGTGACGCTAATCGCCGAAAATGTCTGTGGGGCGGACACCCTGCAGCAAACCATTGAAATTGAAGGGCAGGCGCCGGACGCTATGATCAGCTTCGGCAATACTGCAGGGGCCTGCGCACCGCTGACGCTTGAGCTGCTCGCTTCCAGTTCGGAAGGTGCGCCCGCCGACAGCTGGCAGTGGGTATTGCCCGGAGGCACACCGGAGGCTGCCACCGGAGATGCCGTTTCCGTAACCTACGATGAGGCCGGTACCTACAGCATCACCTTGATTGGAACCAATGCCTTTGGCGCAGATACGCTTACCCTCACCGATACGCTTCAGCTTGACGAGGCACCCGTAGCTGATTTCAGTTATGAAACGGAGGAAGGAGACGTTACTTTCACCAATACTTCCACCGGTACGAACCTGTTCTTCCTGTGGGATTTTGGTGATGGCAACACAAGTACGGCTGCCAGCCCCAATCATAGTTATGCGGAGACCGGGCAGTACAATGTAACGCTGACCATTGGAAACAGCTGTGATACCCTCACAGTGAGTCAGGTACTGAATATCATGGTTTCATCCACCGGGGACTGGACAGGCCTCTCCGCTTTTGAAGTCTTCCCAAACCCCAACCGTGGCTTGTTTACAGTGGAAGTAACAGCGGCACCGGCTGAAGCGATCCAATGCCAGCTCTACAACCTCATGGGGCAGCAGCTGAGAGCCTACAAGGCTAATTTCCAGTCGGGTTATTGGCAACAAAGCATAGATGGAATGGCACTGCCTGCGGGTATCTACCTGCTTGAGCTGCGCATTGGGCAGCAACGGGCTTACCGCAGGGTGGTGGTAGAATAGCCTGTTTACGCTCGTTGAAAAGCCCATCGAGAAAGCTGTTTCCGGTAAATGCCGGGAGCAGCTTTCTTTTTATAGCTCATTTTGAAAAGCCTCTTCACTGTTTTGCTGTGCGGTCTTTAGCCCATTTGTTCTGTGGCTAAAGATTTATCCCCTGAAATAAATGATATTATGTAAAATAGTTTGCATAAATAAAGTTCGTTTTTATATTTGCTTTTAAGAAAGCGCAAATCGTACATCTTTTCCATCATCCGATTTTACCGACTGAACACTAAGCGGCGTGCAGCCAGACTGCATATTTAACATATTCTTCCCCCCATCGAACGAAGACATTTTGATGCTATCTAAAGTCGGGAGCGGCTTTTAGATAAGCTCGTTTATTCTCTTAACAAACCTATGTAACAATGAAGCATGTTTACTATCCCAAACAGGCTCCGGTATGGAGTTTGGTATTATTATTAGTTGGCTTTGGGTTGCCCAATCTTCATGGGCAATGCGCCTTTGATTTTTCCCCCTTTTTATCCAGCTCTGCTCCTACCTCCCCCGGAGTGACAACGACGCTAACATCCTGTCTTTTTGGTGGCGAACACCGTCCGGTCACCAATATGCAAGCCGGTAGCACTTACCGCTTCGAGACCTGTGGAGATTCGGATTTTGACACTCAGATCACCATCTTTAATGAGACTGGAACCACAGCATTGGCTTTCAATGATGACTTCTGCGGTCTTCAGTCCAGTGTGGAATTTACGCCCATTACCAGCGGTACCTATCTGGTACAGGTGAATGAGTTTGACTGTGCTTCCAATTCTACCTGTATGACGCTTAGAGCCACTTTGTTATCAGCTGACTGCAATGAAAACGAAGTCGTCGTAGACATGTTTGACTCCTTCGGCGATGGCTGGAATGGCAACAACCTGGATATTCTGGATGAAAACAATAGTGTGGTAGGGACTGCTACGATTGCCTCGGGGTCTTCTGGCACAGAAATCTTCTGTCTGCCTGATGGTTGCTACACTGTTGAAGTGGATGGAGGCAGTTTTCAAAGTGAAGTAAGCTGGGAGATTTCCGTTAATGGTACTCCGGCGCTTTCTGGCGGTGCCCCAGCGTCTGGTTTGGAGTTGGCCATTAATTCTACCTGTGGTGGTCCCCCGCCGGTGTCTTGCAATGACAATGCTTTTACGCTTGTCCTTAACCTTGACAATTTCGCAGATGAAACGGCCTGGGAAGTAAGGGACGAAAATAATAACGTGGTGGCTTCTGCTACATATAGTTCATCAGATGATGGTGATACAGTCACGGAGCCAATTTGCCTGCCCGATGGCTGCTATGAGCTCTTCATCACCGACGATTTCGGAGATGGTATCTTTGGTACCGGCGATTTCGTGTTTTTAGATGGGCAGGGGAATACCGTAGCCTCTGGCGAAGTTAGTTTATCCGGCGGACTGCAAGCCAGTTTTGATGCCGGTAGTGGTTGTGCGCCTCCTACTCCTGAAAATACGACCTGCGCCAATGCCGAGCCTGCAACTTTGGGTGTGAATGAAACGGAAACGGTCAATGTAGGCGATGGTGCAGAAAATGGTTGTTCCTTTCCAATCAGTAGCGGAAGTGCAGACCACGCCCGCTGGTTCACCTTCACGCCTGTGCAAAACGGTGAATACACTATAGGTTCTTCAGGATTCACAAGCGCAGACACCCGTCTCTCCATTTATACCGGCAACTGTGGCAGCCTTAGCTGCTTTGCCAGCAACGATGATATCAACGGGTTGGCAGACCAAGCCTCGGAAGTGACCACTTGCCTTCAGGCAGGCGTAACTTACTATATCGAGTGGGATGACCGCTGGTCTATTGCTTCTTTTGACTGGAGTATTTCCTACAACGGCATAGGTGATTGTGGTACTGGTGGAGACCTGCCTGCACCGTGGACAGCCAATGACGTTGGAAGTGGTGCCAATGATTTTGGTTTTGACAATGGTGCTTTCACTGTAGTTAGTGGGGGCAGCAACGGCTACAGCAACAGCAATGATAACACTGCTTTTGCCAGCCAGACCATCTGTGGCAACGGCTCAATTACCGTCAAGATCGAATCTGTTTCCGGTAGCGGCTTCGCTGGGGTAGCCCTTCGCGAAAGCACGGCTCCCGGTGCAAAGCAGGCAATGATCCTGACCAACCTGAACAGCTTAGTGCCATGGGTGACCCGTACTGCAAATAACGCACCCAATAACTTCACGCCGCACTGGCGGGCGCACACTTTCTGGTTGAAGCTGGAGCGCATCGGCAACTACATCCGGGGCTATGCGAGTACGACTGGTAACAGCTTCTCGCTGGTTGCACAGACTTACCTGCCAATGGACGCCTGTGTGGAGATAGGAATGATCACTGCAAATACAGGCGGCGGCCAGACGATTGCGACCTTTAGCAATGTAACCGTTGAGGGTGGTGCGCAGCTGTTGGTCGCTGATGAAACGGCCACCCATGCAGAAACAGACCGTGAAAAATCTGCGGCATCTGGTGAATTGCGCGGCTTTGAACAGCCTGCTGCCATCGAGGCTGCACGCTTGTTCCCGAACCCGGCAACTGACCGTATTACGATTGACCTGCCGGCTACGCAGCCGATGGAAGCCACCCTTGTCCTGCGCAATCAACTGGGGCAGGTGCTGCAATCGCGTCAGGTAGAAGCGGGGCTATTCCGAACCGATTGGGACGTAAGCCAGCTCTCCGGAGGGGTTTACTATATGGAAGTCCGGTATGAAGGGCAGCAGCCTCAGGTACTACGCTTTGTAAAAACACATTAGAAGCTAGCTGGCTGTGTAGTTTGGTAAAGAAGCCCTCTGATCGTGCAATACGGTCAGGGGGCTTTTTATTGGTGGCTGCCAACCCTTCCTGCACAGGAATCGTCATTTACGGTGTTAAGGTTTTCTGAATGCCGCAGCGAATCACAAACTCATGCGTTCTGAAAACAGACTAAAACCAAAATAACACCACACACCCGACTACAATGAAGCAACTCCAACTCTTGCTTGGGCTATTGGCCTTGCCGTTGCTGGGCCTGGCTCAAAAGCATACCATTAGTGGCTACCTTAGGGATGCCACCTCTGGCGAACCCCTCATCAGCGCCAATATCTACGACCGGTATTCTGATCAGGGGACGGTTACCAATGTGTACGGCTTCTACAGCCTGACACTGCCCGCGGATTCTGTGCGCATCAATTTTTCCTACATTGGCTACGAAGCCGCTGAACACAGCTTCCTGCTCAAACAGGATACCGCTTTGAATATCGACCTGGGCGGTGCCGTTCAATTGGAAGAGGTCGTGGTACGGGCTTCCCGGCAGGGCGAGCGTATCGAAGAGCGTAGTCAGATGAGCCAAATGACTGTGCCGGTAGAGCAAATCAAAATGGCTCCGGTACTCCTCGGCGAAACGGACGTACTCAAAACCCTTCAGTTGCTGCCCGGCGTGCAGTCGGGAGGGGAAGGGCAGACCGGGCTCTACGTTCGCGGCGGCAGCCCCGACCAAAACCTGGTCATGCTTGATGGGGTGCCCATTTACAACACCTCTCACCTTTTAGGCATCTTCTCGGTTTTTAATGCGGACGCGGTCAAGAACGTCACCCTGACCAAAGGCGGCTTCCCGGCACGCTACGGCGGCCGCCTGTCTTCCATTCTGGAAATCAATATGAAGGAAGGCAACCTGCAGGAATGGCACGGGGAGGGCGCCGTTGGCATGATCAGTTCCCGGCTGACCCTGGAGGGGCCCATCAAAAAAGACAAAACCTCCATCCTCGTCTCCGGCCGGCGGACGTATGCCGATTTGCTGTTCCGGCCCATCGTAGCTTTGGCCAATCAGCAGTCTGAGGAGGACGTTAAAATCAAGCTGCACTTCTATGACTTCAACGCCAAGCTGCAGCACAAATTCAATGATAAGCACCGCTTGTACCTCAGTGCCTACCTCGGGGCAGACGTGTTTTTCACGGATGTGACAGACGACGAAGACAGCTTCGGGGGCGGTATCGACTGGGGCAATAGTATTTCTGCTTTGCGCTGGAACTGGCAGATCAACAACAAGCTTTTCGCCAATACCACGCTGACCTACAGCCGTTTCCAAATTGATGTGATCGCGGAGCAAAGCAGCCGCTATGAGGATGGGTCAGAAGAGAGTTTTTCTGCCAACTATTTTTCCGGGATCGAAGACTGGGCGGGCCGCATCGACTTCGACTACCTGCCGGCACCGGGGCATTACATCCGCTTTGGAGGTGGCGTGACCAACCACACCTACCGTCCCGGCGCACTCAACCTGGACGTAGCCTTTGATCAGGAGCGTTTTGATACCCTGATTGGTTCCCAAAACGAGTTTTCCGATGAGCTGTTTATCTATGTGGAAGACGATATGCAGCTGGGCAAACTCAAAGCAAACGTAGGCTTGCATGGCTCGGGCTTTAAAGTAGGCGATCAGTTTTACACCTCCCTACAGCCGCGGATCGGGCTCAATTATTTGCTGCCAAAGGATGTAGCCCTAAAAGCCTCTTTCGCCACGATGGCACAATTTATCAACTTGCTTACGAGCGAGTCCTTCAGTTTGCCCACCGACTTATGGGTGCCGAGCACGGAGCGCATCAAGCCACAGGAAAGCTGGCAGGTGGCAGCGGGGGCCGCCAAGACCTTTGGCGATGGGATAGAAGTCAGCCTGGAGGGGTATTACAAAAAAATGCACAACGTCATTTCCTACAAAGAAGGGGCGAGCTTCCTGTTTGGGCTGGAAAACGACTGGCAGGACAAAGTCACGCAAGGCGAAGGGGAGAGCTACGGCGCCGAGCTTTTCGTACAGAAAAAGTTTGGCCGCACCACCGGCTGGCTGGGCTATACGCTGAGCTGGAACTACCGGCAGTTTGACGAAATCAACGGCGGGCGGCGCTATCCCTTCCGCTACGACCGTCGGCATGACCTCTCACTGGTGGTCAACCACGATTTCAATGAGCGCATATCCCTCTCAGGAGCCTGGGTGTACGGTACCGGCAACGCGGTTACCCTGAATACTTTCGAATACCCGGTCAACTACTTTGGATCTGACTTTTTCAGTGGCTTTAATACCATTCAGAGTGGGGGAGAGCGCAATGCCTTTCGCATGACTGACTACCACCGCCTGGACCTTAGCCTGCGGATGACGAAACAGATGAAGCGTCATGTACGGACCTGGGTATTCGGTGTGTACAATGCCTATTTCCACCGTAATCCCTATTTCATTCTCGCTGACCGGGACCTGGTACAGCAGCCGGACGGTAGCTTCGAGGAGCAGCCGGTTTTCCGGGAAGTGAGCATTCTGCCCATCATTCCATCCATTTCCTACCAATTCAAATTTTAGAACCATGCGCTATATCCTGTTTTTCGCAATCGGCCTCTTAACTGTTATCAGCTTTTCCTCCTGCGGGGAAGATGCTTTTACCCAGATCGTAGACATAGAGCTGCCGGAGCATGAGCCACGCCTGGCGGTGCATGCCCTGGCATTTAGTGAAAGCGACGCCTTTGGTATTTTGGTTTCCAACAGCCGTAGTGTCCTTTCGAACGAAGACTTCTCTGTCTTTCCGGATGCCGAAATTCGGTTTTCCGGTCCGAACGTGGACGGGGCAACGTTTTCCTACACCCCTGACGATGGCCGGCATTACACTGTTTTAAGTCCGGAATGGGCTGCGGGTGAAGAGATGTATACCCTTGATATACAGCAAGCGGATTACCCTGCAATCAGAGCCCAGCAACGCATGCCTGCGGCACCAACTATTCTGGATGTGAGAGTAGAAGAGGAGGGGGCTTTAAGTGAAGATGGGTTCCGACAAGACGAGATCATCATTGAAATACAAGACGAGCCCGGTGAGCACTATTATGCCCTGCAAGCCGAAGTAGGCTATCAGTACGTTGATGAGAACAACGATACCATCGCCGGTTATTACTCCGTTTGGCTGGAGTCCAATGACCCTATCCTGTCCTACGCTGAAGTAGACCGAAGGGGGGCACTGATTTGTTCGGACGGTGCCTTCAACGGCAATACCTACCGCTTTGCTACCTATACCTGGGAGGATTTGCCAATCGGGCTTATGCCACGCAGCCAGCTGAGAATCCGGGTCACCAGTTTATCGCGGGATGCCTTCCTTTATTACCGATCTCTGAGGCAATACTGGGAAGCAGAAGGCAACCCCTTCGCGGAGCCGGTAACCGTTCACAGTAATATTGAAAACGGGTACGGGATTTTCGGGCTGGGGCATACCCGGGTGTTTTCTGTGGACCTTTAGGGAACCGCACCGGAGCTGGGCATAGATGACTATTTCGGCACCCGGATCTCGTATTCCTGCCCGGGGCGCACCGTCAGCCGGGAGTCAAGCAGCCAGGGGTTGTACACCTTGAGCATGCGGTAGGTCGTACCCTGCTCCCGGGCAAAATCGCCAAGGTTGTTAATGGTTTGGGTTACTTTGACCGCTTCATAATTGTCCAGAGGTGGGTAACCATCTTCTTCCTCAAGGTAGAACCCAAACTCATCAGGGCGGCTGAGGATTTCCTTAATGGCCACAAGGCGGAAGATGTAGCGTGCGGTTTCCGCGTTGAGGTTGAGGTCGTAGTAGGTCTCAGCCCGCTGTGTCTCAATCTCATCTTTGATATTGCCATAGCCGGCGTTGTAGGCCGCGGCAGCCATCGTCCAGGTTCCAAAACTGCGGTGGTACTGCTTCAGGACCTTGCAGGCGGCCTCCGTTGCTTTTTCGTAGTGGTAGCGTTCATCCACTTCACTATTGACTTCCAGGTCATGTTCCCGGGCAGTGGCGCTCATAATTTGCCAAAGCCCGCGGGCACCGGCAGGAGAGACGACATTACGGAGGCTGCTTTCGGCAACGGCCAGGTATTTGAAGTCCTCCGGAATACCAGCTTCGGCCAGCTTACGCTCCATCATGGGAAAGAACTTGTACGCATTCTTCAGGTTGAGCAGGGTGCTGCTGTGCCAGTAGGTATTGACCAGGAGTTCCCGGTCCAGGCGTTCGCGTACATCAAAATTATCCATAGGAAGGGGCTCCCCTGCGAAGTCAAATTCCCGGTTCAGGTCTACGGGCTTGACAACCTGTGGGATATCCTTATCGGGCCAGTAGCTGGGCTGGCCTTCGGGCTCATCAGTAGAGGTGAAGATGGCGATGCCTAGAAAGGCAGCCAGGGCAATATTCAGGTACTGCAGGTGACGACTGTTCATGGGTCATATATTTTCAGCAAAGCAATACAAGAAGATACAGCTTTGCTGTTAATTTTTCAAGTGGGTTGATCCCGCCGGTGCAATTACTTATTCCGGGGGCGTTTGAAGATGGGCACGGTAGAGCAGGGCTCCCCAAACATGATGCTTTTGGCAACCGGGCGCAGCCGCTTGGTCAGTTCAAGGTAGGCCTGTGGCGGAATGGCCTTGCCATCGGTGCAGCCTTTGAGAATGACCCGCTGATCCTGATACTGTTCCAGGTCCATAGCATTGAGCCGCTGCGTAAAGTAAGTACGGTAGTAATCTTCGGGCTGCCCCTGGAAGACGTCCCGGGCGTGCGGAGCCGCATGAGCCGCTATGAGCATGTAAGCCCACATTGGAATGATCGCATCCGTTGAGCAATAGACCAACAGGACTTTACCCTCGTACTGCGCCCAGTCGTGGTCTTTCATCGCCTCCCGGAAATCCTTCTCCTTGAGCAGGAGCTCCTTAAACAGGTAATCTTTAATGTCCAGTTCTGCCAGTTCAACATTGGGCCAGAACGTTTCCAGCTTAAGCGTGATCAGCCCGCTGGCTGCTACTTTATTTACGAGTGGTGGATTGCTGTTACTCATAGTTATTCCTCTTCTTCCCGGTTGTCACCTTCGGTGACATCCTCTTCAATAGGCGCTTTTTCGCCGATTTCAAAATCTGCTTCTTTAAATTCTTTGGGCTTGGGCAGGTCCTCCATGCTCTTCAGGCCGAAGTAGTCCATAAATTTGGCACTTGTGCTGTAAAGCAATGGCCGGCCCGGGCCTTCATCCCGCCCTGTAATTTCAACAAGCTCCTTTTCCAATAGTTTTTGCACCGAGTAATCGCAGCTTACGCCACGGATTTTTTCCATATCCGATTTGGTAATGGGCTGCCGGTAGGCAATGATGGAAAGGGTCTCCAGCGCTGCCCGGGAGAGCCGTTTGCGGGTGGTCTGCCGCAGGAAGGTGCCCACCGTGTTGTGGTAGGCCGGTTTGGTCAGAAACTGATAGCCCCCGGCAATCTCGGTCAGCTCGAAGCCGTAGCCTTCCTGCGCATAGCGTGCCTGCAGGGCCGTGATGCCTTCCATGAGCTCCTCGTCTTTGAAGGTGGCCTCCAGCACGGTTTCCAGGCAGTCCCGTACTTCCTTTAGGGTGATGGGCTCGTCAGAGGCAAAAATCAGGCTTTCGATATGTGGGATGATTGGGTCCAAACCGTGTGTTTTTTTGCGAAAATAGGAGAACCCTCCGTTATTTACAAGCATTGCTGTTGCCGGGCATTCTGAAAATCGACAGAGCGGATGAGCCGTTTGTAGGCCTGCTCGTTGGCGAAGGGGTTGTCGGTGGCAGCGGCCGTTTGGGAAATGAACGCAGCATAGCCTGATAGCCCTTGCTGAGCGTAGGCAATGTCAAGCATGCATTCGATGAGGGCTTCCGACTGATCGGGGTGTTGCCGGGCTTGTTGCTGCCGGGCCAGCTTACGGTAGTATTGTATTTGGGCTTCGGTGGGGTTGTCGAGCTGCATACTGTTCCAGCCCGGCCGGTCGCCAACGTAACGGACCGCAAACTGATCGCCCTCTTTCAGGGGCAGCCCGTTGGGCAGGAGGGCATTCGGCATTGGGGGCAGGGCCTCGCGGCCGCTGTAGGACTGCCCATTTACGATGAAGCTGTACCGTACTGTGGTCTGGTCCTCGTGCTGGTAAATGCCTTCCACTTTCCCCTCTGTCATTTTACCGTGGTGGAGGATAAGTTCTGCCCGCCCGGCAGGGTCCCCCTGATCCTCCTTTTGGCTGCGGCCTATGATGGTAACTGCCGTGACCGCCAGGGCTAGCAAGGCTACAAAAATCAGCGTCTGTTTCCAGTGCTTTTTTTCGATCAGGCGGCGGGCCTGATTGCGGGGGGTGTCGGCTTCTTTGTCCATCCGGAAGCCATAGAAATATTTCCCGTTTTTGCGTTCTATGTTGACGTGGAACAGCTCATCGTCGAGAAAAAGCGGGTAGGACCGGGTGTCAAAGACCTTGAAATCGATCAGGACCACCTTCTGATTGCAATAGACCATCAGGTGCCCTTCCCGCACGCTGTGGAAGAGCCCGACCGTATACCGCTGACCGGCATCGCTGACGTATGTCCAGGTAAATTGGTGTGGTGGCATCTTTCTCAAGATACGAAGCTGCCGGGAAAAATGCTACGGCTTCGGGTGGGTTTGGCCGGGGTTTAACATATACCCTTACCGCACAAACAACGTCTTCAACGGCACATCCACGCCAAAGTTCAGGAAAAACCGGGTCGACTGCAGCGTGATTTGATCGCCCTGCAACTCCCGGAACTGCGGTCCGTACTGCCCCCCTGCGCCAACATAAAAGGGGGAGTTTTTGATGTTGTAGTGCAATTGCAACCCGGGCCGGAAGACGTTCTTGAAAGTCAGGTCGGTTTCCCCAAACTGTGTGTCCCCGGGCACATAGGTGAAAAAGCTGCCCAGGTCGATAAGGCTGAGGAAAAGCGAAAGCGAATGCCCGTCCAGCTGCTTGGTTTGCAGGGTGGATTCATTGATCTCAATCCGCCGTTTGCCCAGCCGGCGGCTGACCGAAAAGCCGATAGGCATGGTGGGCATAACGTTGGCAAACGTTTCTTCAGTGTTCGTGCTGTTCTGTTCCCAGTTTTCCTGGCCGGCAGAAACACCCAGGTAAGCGTTCAGCGCTACGGTGACTTTCTTCTTGCGCTTGAGGCGGGAACTGCCCGGTGGGTCGGCAATGCCCTCCATGAGGCTTTGGACTTCGTTGGTGGACTGTGCGTCGACCAAACCGGCAATGAAGTAGCCATACTCGGTAAGGAAGCTGAGAAACTGGCCCAGTTCCTCCTGCCCCGGTTCGTCTCCCTGAAAGACAGGCGCCAACCCGGTAAACAAGCCCAGGGTCGCCCCAATAGCTTGCCGGTGGTCCCGCCGGTTGAGGTGGTAAACCATATCCAGCAGCTTTTGAGAAACCTCTGGCACCGGCTTAAGCTTTGGGTTGCTTTCCACCAGGGGTAACAGCTGCCCGCTATTGGTTTGATCCACTATAAGCGGCAGTTCCAGGATACGGTTCAGGGTATTCACCACAAAGGCGGCTTTGCGGTAAAAGCGAAGGCTGTCCTGCTCAACCGAAATGGAATCCGGAGGGGTGAGGTCAGGGAGGTCTGCTACCGTAAGTTGCACCAATTGCGCCAGCCCATCCGGGGCAATATTCCGGATTTGCTTCACCTGCCGCATGCGTTGATACAACAGCCCCAGAAAGGCGGGGCGAAGATCGGGGTCATTCAGCGCACTGTCCAGCACCGGGCGGGCGATCCACATCCGGGCAGGGTCTGAAGAGCGCAGGCAGTAAGTGAGCTGTGACATAGACTCCGTGAGGAAGAGCATGGGCTCGGCATTGCGCTGCAGCTTGTAGGGCGTGGGGGCGTAAGTGGTATCCACCTCCTCAAGTTCCGCTTTTAACGTATGGAGCTCGCTTTTTAGCTTTTGCACTTTCACGACCAGCCCGGAATAGGGGTGGGTCGGCTTTTGCCCCAGCAAATAGATACTGATTGGATGGGTAGGGGGCAGTTCGGCTTCCTCGCCCAGGACCCGCTCGTTCAGGTCGAGGAGTCGCTGCTCAATGTCCTGCAGTTCCTCTTTCCATTCCCGGACCAGTTGCTGCTGGGTTAGGTTACGGGCAGCCATCTCAATGCGGGTTGCAGGGCTGTTGATGTTGTAGGGATCGCTCAGCATATTCGAAAGGACCTGAAAGGCCAGCCCCTGCTGATAGCTCAGGCTGTCCACCGCTGCCCAGTAAGTCCGTGTGTCGCGGACGGCGGCAAGGAGCTGCTTTCGTTTCAGCTCGAGGTCCTGATAGACTTTCGCATCAAGTTCGTCCGGCAAGACACTGTATTTCCAATCTTCCAGCCGGCGGTGGTAAAGCGTCAGGTCGGCTACCCAGTTGTCCAGGATGTCTGCCAGGGTTTGGTCTTCGTACCAGGTGCCCCCCAGCCGGCGGGCGATTTCCAGGCCTGCGGCGATCAGCATGCGCTCGGTAGGCTCTTCGGAAAAGTACTGGTCATAGCTGTCCACACTACGGATTTGCATGAGGTAAGCGCTGTCGAGCCGGCCCCGCAGCAGATAGGGCAGGAAGTTCAGGCGGTAGCCTTCTGCATCATCACTCATGAGCGTGGCCAGATTGTACTCCGGCTTGAAAAGGTAGGCAAAGCCCGGGGCAGACCTTTGGCTGTTGGTGGTGTCAGGAGTAGCGAGCCACCTTTGTTCAATCGACTGCAGGCTGTCTTCAAGGGTGTTTTCCGCATCATTCAGCGATACATAGATACCGCTAAGCAGGCTGGTAATGGATTGAGTCCGCTCCTGCAGGTCCTCAAGCGAGGTTACGCCACTTTGTACCGTATCAGCCAGGGTGAAGTTGAGCTTTTTGCCGTTTTCCTGGTAGTTGGTTAGAATATTGCGGTGGGTGGCGCCCATGATATCGCTCAGCGGCATATCCTTTTGCGAAAGCCCGATGATGGTGTAGACGGTCAGCAGGTTGTACATGATGGGGTCCGACTGCAGCGCTTCGAACCGGTCGTCTTCCAGCAGGATAATGGGCAGCCGGACGCTCAGCAATTGCAAATCTTCATAAAAGGCCGTACGCACCCGCTCCAGGAAGGACTGAGAATAACTAAAACTGGTGCTGCTGACTTCTTCGTAAACCGTGGGGAACAGTAGCCTGACCGGTGGTACTTCGTCTTCCAGAAACCGGTCCAGAAAATTGATGGCGACCTCCTGTTTTGCGCGTTCCAGTACAAAATGGAAAACGCCTTCGAGCAGCATGCTCGTGTTGACCAGGCCGTTGTCTATATTTTGGTTGCTCGTTTTGGCGGCACTTTTGAGCGCTAAGCGGCTCTCTACCGGGGGTACGGCGTAGCGTTGCAAAGCCTTGGAAATGGAAAGAAAGTCAGCCATGCTTTGCCCTTCCGAACTTTTGAGGGCTCTTGCCATTTGCTCTCTCGGGGCTTGTTGCAGTCTTGTACGTTGCGCCCTGTACCTGCTCATCGCCACACTGTCCGGCGCTTCAGCATAGCTTTTCAGTTGCCGCAGCGGCAGCCATTCTGACAGAACCTGATTGTCTTGATAATGCTCAGCTGTTTCCAGCAGGTCAGCGGCTTTTTCACCCTCTTCCAGCCCATCGGCATCATACTGCCGTAGAATGGCCATGGCTTCGGCGAAAGCCGTGCGCATAGAGTCGGTCTCCAGGCTGTCCGGCATTTGGGTGAGCACGCGTTTGGCACTGACCAGCCTGGCAGCGTCTTCAATCAGGCTTTGCCCGGATAGTGCAAAAGGGAAGAGCCCTCCCAACAGGAAAGCCGCAAGTAATCGGTAAGTGTTTGGCATCGTGTTTCGCTTGGTCATTGGATAATAGGGGTTGAATCTTGCCGGACTCGGGCATAATCGCAGAACAGAAGGAGGGCTTCCTGCAAATCTGCCGGTGTTTGGCCTCCTGCAATAAGCACGTTGATGTATTCAAGCGTACTCACCTGAGCCTCATCAGCAACGGATTGGCCATAAATGATACTATTGCGCAAGCTGTCCGTTAGCAGCCGGACTTCAGTGCGCAGCAGCAGAAAAGCAGAATCTTGCAGCACTGCCTGCCCGTTAGCCATCAGGCTGTCTTCCCTTACCCGGCAGTTGACTTTGAAGTCATTGAGTTTTTCCAGTACCTGAGCCTCCCAGCCATCCACCTGAGACCGGAGGCTGTCCAACCGGGCGAGGCTATCCCTTTGCAGGCTATCAATTGTGGCTTCATTCACGGAGCTGTTTTCAGGCATTTCCGCACAGTTATTGATGCTGAAGCATAGGAAAAGGATAGGTATTTTGGTCAGTAAGGGTCTCATGCGTCTTCCTTTTGGTTCGCTGGGATCTGACTCTCTACATAATCGTTCAGCATTTGGTAGGAGGCTTTGAATTTGGGGACATCCGTAGCGGCCTTGATCAAGCCAGTCATAAGTTCCATTGTTTTGATTGCATCTTCATCAGCCTGTACCGTATTCTCCCGCAAATGCTTTCGGTATACCGCCAGAAAAGCAGTGAACGCAGACTCCTGCTCCAGAAATTCCGGATCGGCGGTGGGGTCTTGGTTACCGGCGATGAGGGTGTTTTTGGTCTCCCTCAGTGCCCGGCGGATTTTGAGCAGCTCGTCGAGCATTTTCTGGTTCCACTGAGAGGGGGCAGCCTGTGCGGCTCTTTCCTGCAAGGGGGTCAGGATCATGTCCCGGATCAACTGTTGCAGGTTGCTGAAATGGTCCAGAAAGGTATCGGGTGTTTCTTCAGGAGCCAGTTTTAAAGCCACGATAGCCTGTAGGAGTTGGTGCTCGTCGTAGGCAAGTTCGTCTGCCCAAAGTAAGGCACTGTGCAGATCAACTTCCAAATCTTCGATTTGTTGTTTGGCGTCCGTAGCCGCCTGATCGTTGATGAGCTGATTGTTTTGGAAGGTCTTCAGGCGGGCCAGACAGGATAGCTGTACGTCCCGGAGTTGGTGGATGAGTGTTTCTTTTTGAGACGGCATGGGGTTAGGTTTGATGACTGTAAGTCCATTACCAATACCGAAAAATAGTCATTTTTCTGAAATTCTAATCGTTTAGCCGTCGTGCCATAAACCAGACCTCTTCCTCATCGCCGGGGTGGCCGTTGTAGTTGACGGTGATTTCCTCTCCTGCTTTCAGGTCGCGGAGCGCCATGAAGTGCAGGGCTTTACCCTCAAAATCGGGCAGGTAGAAGGCATTGGGGCGGTAGCTGTGGTTGTACAGTGAGCCGTAGCCCAGGGCAATGGCACAGGCCTCTTCCTGCTGCCCCCAGATGAAGTAGTAATCGTACAGCCCCGTTTCGTCCAGGTATTTCAGGTGCGCCTTTGGCATGACGATGACCGGGCAGATTTCCAGCAAAGCGCCTTCGGGTACATCGGCTGCGGTGAAAACGCCCCGCCCGCCCAGGTCGCTGTTGGCGAAGTATATGGATGGAATTCTTTGCATGAACATTAAAAGATTAAGACGCCTATCTGAATGATGATATAGATAAGCATCCCAAACATACCTAAATTCCCGGTTATCCACCATAGGAGGTAAGCCCGGTGTTGCTCCCGTTGGTGTATCAGGAGATTGAAGGCAGCGGTAAGCGGCAGCAAGATACGGGTATAGCCGGCCTGTTCAAACCAGATGGGCGCTCCCAGCAGGCAGAACAACAGGGCAAACCCGATGCCAAAAAGCCAGTATTTGTCCCTTAGGCTGTACCGGACGAAGAAGTAAGCCGCCTGCACCAGGAAGGAAACCGGCGCCAGAAGCTCGAAAAGAGCTTGACTGAAGGCATCCAGCCTTGGTTGGCCTGCACTGATAATGACCTGCAAATGAAGGGCGGCTGCCCCGAATTTTGCCAGGAGTGCTTCAAAGGGCAACAACAGTTTAGTGGCGATCTGACTTTGGGGCAACCCTCCGAGTTGAATTGCGTAAATGTACCAGCATATGGGAATGAGCCCGATGATCAAAGCCGTTCTAAGTAGCCGGGCATAAGGGGCCTGGTACATCCACAGAACAGCCGGGGCGCTCAATGCAGCCGTCTCCTTTGTGAGTATGGCAAAGGCAAAAAGCAAAGCTGCTCCAGCCCAACTCATAGAGAGCAGAACAGGCAAAAGGGAAAAAAACAAAGCAGGCAGGTCGATCAGAGCCCGGTCAATAGAAATCAGTGCCCCGGAGGAGAGCAAAATGGCGGCAACCATCAATTTAGTCCTGAGCCTGTGCAGGTCAAAACGGCGCACAAGCAAAGCCAGCAGCCCCAGCCAGAAAGCGAAGTTGAGCAGTGCATAGACCTGTAGTATCCACCGCGGTTGGCCAAGCCCGAGGGTGTAGGCTATGACCGAAAGCCCGATCCGTTTACTTCGCCAAAAACCAGCATCAATAGAACGTCTCATTCCGGGATGTTGCAGGGAAGGGTCGATAGCCATTTGAGCATAAAACTGCCCGTCGTATCCTAACGCACTAGTTGCTGGTGGAGCAATGGATTGAACTTCAGGAAGTTGTTGCGGTTCAAACCTTTCGCCGAAGTAAATCATGGAAAGGAAGCCGTTTCCCGCCTCGTAGCTGCTCCAGGCCAGAAATAACACTGGAGAGGCCAGGAGGATGAGAAAGGCAACCGTTGACCATCTTCGGTTGTGCATGGGGAGGTTATTCCGAAACCCGTGACAACCCCATAGCTTTGATGATCCAGCGGGGGAGGGGCTTGGTAGGTTTGCGTTTCTTGAGATTGAGGTACCAGCCGAGTTTTTTCATGACCGGCACTTTATGGGTTTCCACAAACTCGATCAGGGTGCCATTAGGGTCTTCGATGTAACTGAACCGCCCGGCAGCTTCTCCCATATCAAAACTATTGCTGCTGTCAACCGTGAAGGGGAAGCCCGCTTCTGCACAACGGATTTTCAGGTCCTCCATGTTGCGCACATCAAAACAGAGGTGGATGAAGCCCAGATCGCCCCAAAGCCGCTCATCGAATATTTTCCGGGGTTCATGCCCGCCCTTGAGCTGTACCAGTTCCAGCTCACTACGGCCAAACAAGGGAGCAAATGCGCCCGCCCGTTCAGCTTTGTGCCTTAGCAAAACCCGGCGCATAGGGTGCTTGCCACCGGGTACCTGCTCCAGGCTGCTGAAGATGCCCTCTTCGTCAGCCACCACTTCGTCATAACCCAGGACATCCCGGTAGAGCTTTAACGCGGCATCAATATCAGAAACGCCAATTATGGCACCGTAAATACCGCCTGTGAGTTGTTTGCGGTTCTGAAACCAGTCGGTAGCTTCCACAATCTGAAAGACATTGCCATAGGGGTCCTGAGCAAAGAAGTTGAGCGGCCCCTGCCCGACACGATGCACGCCGGATAAGCATTTTACGCCTTTGGCCTGATAGTAGTCATAGGCTTTGCGCGCATCAGGCGTTTTGATTTTTGCGGCGAAGATACCGTAGTCGCCCAGCTGAATATCAAAAGTGGAAGGCTGAGGCTCCCGGCAGGTGTACTGCCAGATTTCGAAACCGCCACCGCCCTGCATATTCATGGCGAGGATAGCATAGCGGTTGCGGGGTTGCCCGCCGGTGTAGGGAAGCATTAGCCCGGCTTCTGCTTTTTCCGTGAAAACGGGCACATCCGTACCAAAGTATTTTCTGTACCACTTCCAGGCTTCGTCGGCGTCTTTTACGCCAACCCCCATTTGCTGAATGCCACTAATAATATAGCTCATGTCTATCCTTGATCGTTCTTGTTATCCGATAAATGCTTTGGCCGGGGCTGGAAAAGAATGACGAAATTAAGTCAAAAATTCTGAACCCGGGTGATCAGGCAGTCATTTTTTACAGGCGGTCCAGCATGAGCTTCAGGTCATCCTGCCAGTGGGGGACGGCGAGCCCAAATGCCGATTTGAATTTGGCTTTGTTCAGCAGGCTGAAGGGGGGGCGCTGTGCGGGCGTAGGGAAATCTTTGGATTCGATAGGAAGGATCTCACAGCCGAGCCCTTTGGCATCAATTGCTGCTTTCGCAAAATCGTACCAGCTGCAGACGCCTTCGTTGCTGTAGTGGTAGATGCCGTGCCATTTTTCCCGGCTTACCGTGCCCATGCGGTGCAGTTGGATGACCTTGAGCATCGCATCGGCCAGGCTGCGGGCGTAGGTGGGGCTGCCAATTTGGTCAAACACCACCGTCAGCCGGTCGCGCTCCCCGCCGAGGCGGAGCATAGTCTTGACAAAGTTGTGCCCGAAGGTGGAGTACACCCAGGACGTGCGCACAATCAGGCTGTGGTCGTGGGCTGCCAGGGCTGCTTTTTCCCCTTCCAGCTTGGTTTGGGCGTAGACGCCTTTGGGCTCGGTGGGGTCGTCTTCGCACAGCGGGCGGTTTAGCCCGTTGTGGTAAACGTAGTCGGTGGAGAAGTGGATAAAGGGGGCACTATGCTTATGGCACTGCGTGGCCAGGTGCTGCACGGCGGTGACATTGACGGCTTTCGCCAAATCAGTTTCCGTTTCGGCTTTGTCTACGGCTGTATAGGCGGCGCAGTTGATACAGTAATCGGGCTGCTGCTCGTTGAAGAATTTTTCGACCGCATCACCATCGGTAATGTCCAGCAAGGACCGGTTGGTAAAGATAAATTGTACATCGGAGCGCTGTGCGGCCAGTACCTGCAGTTCGCGCCCGACCTGTCCGTTGGCGCCGGTGACGAGTATTTTTGCCATGGGGTCGTGCGTATTTGGTTTGAGATGCTAAAGATAGCGTAAGGTTAGGCAATTTTAGGTAAGGAATGCATCACATTCCGTACCTAAAGGCACGGGAAAGCGGTTGGTAAGGAGTGTTTTACCCATATTTAACCCCTAACGGGGTTGGAGGAGCAAAGGAAGGCGGACGGCTTAATCCCTTGTTGCATGCCCGGCAAAGTACGAAAATACGCCCGGTGAAGAAAACTTACCGGGCAACCGGGCTTAGCGCCTTCCACAAAACCACCACAAATGGCGCTGCAATAGCCATCCAGTAAATGAGCTGAAAGGTGCGGTGCCGGTAGGTGGAAGGCGCTGCGGGTTGTTGCGCCTGTTCCACAAATACGCCGATGTTGTACAGCAGGTTGGCAATGCCCATGTAAATCAGGTAGATCACGATCAAAAAGAGGACCTGCCGGGGCTGTACCTGAAAAGCCTCTCCGGTAAAGGCGGCTACCCGCCACCGCATGAGGGCGTAGTAGACGAGCAGGACTACCGCTCCCGAGGCCAGCAAGCTTCGGTTGAAGGTGCTGCGGCGGGCTTCCCACCATTCTATGGCTTCAGCGCCTTCGCCGGTGCGGGTCAGGTCTTCATCGAGCGGGCCGCTGCCGTTGGTGCTTTCGCGCAGGCTGCGCAACAGATAAACCGACAACGGCAGTACGCCGATGATCAGGATGAGGATTAGAAAGAGAAAAAAATTACCCATGTGTTGTTAACATCGACGGTTTGTTTTTGATCGCGGGCGGCTAAAAATATTGCCTTGTGCTTTGGCACACATTGGTCAGGCCTGTTTTCGGACGGTGCGCATTTCGTACTTTGTGGCAGAGGTATGATTGGAAGCCTGATCCCTGAACTCGTAAACAAGGCTGGTCTTGTCCACTAATTCCAGCTCTTCAAACCTGGAAAGCACGGTGTTCAGTATTTCTACTTTTCTTCCCACATCCTGAATACAAATGGTAATATAGGCGGCAGGCTGGGCGGCCTCCAAAATACGTGTTAGTAAACCTACCTCTTTTGTTCTTTCTTTTGTTCCAAAATGGAACAGGCTGTCCAGGAGTATGTAGTCATACCGATCGAAAGCTGTGTATTCGTAGATATCTGCTACGATGCCGGTTAAGGGCAGATGCTCGCGGTAAGCCATTTGATTCATCTGTTCAATACCAACGGAAGAATGGTCTATACCCGTTACCTCATACCCCAGGCGTGCTAAAGGGATAGCATCCCTGCCCTGGCCACACCCTAAATCCAATAGCCTGCCCCGTTGATTTAGCCCGGTGTAAAACGCGATTAACTCCGGGTACGGGGCGCCAAAGAGATTTTCGGTCTGATAGTACTTGTCGTAGCCCTTGCTCATAAGATTTGTGCTTGTCAGTTATACTCCCCTCGGGCACAATAAGTGATTTTTGACTTTTTCTTTTTGCACCCTGCGGCGTTAAAAATGCTCGCCGTAGCTTAGGCTATGCCTGTGCTTTTTGCCTTGCAGGGCACAAAAATAAAGTCGTCAAAATTTCACCTCTCGTGACCGAGGGGAGTATAGCATTTACTTAAGAAAGTCTGGAAACGGAATGTAGGTATCATCCCCAGGGACTTCAGGGAATGCCTTGTTTGTCCAGTCTTCTTTGGCCTGCTTCAGACGTTCCTTGCTGTGCGAAACAAAGTTCCACATTAAGAATCGCTCCTCAGGCAACGGATCGCCTCCAAAAAGCAGGATTTGCGAGTTGGCGTCAAGGCATATTTCACATTCCTCATCCGTTTTGCTGATCAGCATTTGGCCCGCCTCCACCTTTTGCCCTTGGCTGGTGATCGAGCCTTTTACGATAACAAATGCGACTTCGCCCTTGAGGTGCCCGCTCAGGTCCAGTGTCGTTTCTTCTTCCGTGAAAATATCCACCATGAAAAGGGGGGAGTAGCCCTGCAGTGGAGCCGATTGGCCAAAAGCCTGTCCGGCTACCAGCTTGATGTGCAGCGGGCCCTGCGTCCAGGAAGGGATATCTGTGCTTGGGTAATAATCAAACCGGGGCATCATTTCTTCCTGTGCTTTGGGCAAGGCTACCCAGATTTGATAGCCGTGCAGGGTGGACCTCTTCCCGTCCCGCTGATCCTGCGGGGTCCTTTCGGTGTGCGTCACGCCCTTGCCCGAAGTCATGAACCCTACATCTCCCGGCCGGATGACCTGCACACTCCCTATGCTATCCCGGTGTTCAATTTCTCCTTCAAAAAGATAGGTGAGCGTGCTTAGCCCAATATGTGGATGCTGGTCCACATCCACATAATTGCCATCGCCAATCCGGGCAGGGCCCATATGGTCAATGAACGTAAAGGGCCCTACCTGCCGTTTCTTGCGGAAGGGCAACAGCCGGCCGACCATGAAGTTTCCAAGGTCTTTCTGGCGTTCGTCTACGATGAGTTTGTTGTTGGCCATGGCTTGTGTCTCTTTAGCGGTTTCATTTGCACTGCAGCACTGTAATCCTTCCGAAGCCGAGCCTTCAAAAGAAGGGAAAAAGCAGTGTGCGCTTTCATAAGCTCATAAAGCTAAATGGTAAAAATAGGAAACGCAAACTAAATGCATGAAGTCCCGTTAGGGACGGTATGTGGGTAACCTTAACCTGGTGTAGGCCCCCCGTGCCATAGGTGCGGAATGTGCTTCATTCCAATGGTTTGAAGGTTTTACAGCTACAGGCTTAACTTTCATAAAAGAGGCTTTAGCACGATATAGGATAGATTGAGCTTTGGATACTCCCCTCCCGAACAGGTGTGTTGTCACCGCACCAGCATAATTTCACCTTTAATCTGATGCCTATGGCCATTTTCGTACTCCAGAGTGGCCTGCCAGGCGTAGATGCCCAAGGCCGCTGCTTCGTTTTGAACCCTGCCATTCCAGCCTACATCCGGAGCATTGGTTAGGGTATGCTCACGGCTAAAGACCAGGCTGCCCCATCGGTCGAAAATATACTCGTCACGAAATGGTTTGGGCGAACATGTGCTGACATCCACAGGATCGTCATTAGCTAAACCACGACGACTGAGTAAATGCTGACCTGTTGGAGGTTTGGCTCGCCCAAACCAAAGCAGCGTCAGTACAGTAAAGGTTTTGAGCGCTATAACAACATAAAGCAACGGCACATCTTTTATTTTCAACCTTCCTTAAATTAACAGCCTGATCGCCTCACTATTTAGTGCTTTGTGAAATGGTTGGCAGGTAGTCCGGCGGCGACTTTGGAGTCGCGGCCGGACAGGGCAACTCCGGCGGCGATTCCACAATCGCCGCCGGAGTCTCCCCCGGAAAAGAAGAAAAAAACTGACCAATTGGATGAAGTCCCGTTAGGGACGGTATGTGGGTAACCTTTAACCTGGTGTAGTGCCCCGCGCCGTAGGTGCGGAATGTGCTTCATTCCAAGATAACTTACTTTTTGGCTTTAACGGGGCAGTGGGCTGCACTGAGAGTCTTAAGCTCATCAATGCATCAATCCTACTCATAAAGTATGGAAGACCCCGACTCCAAGGTTGAAAACCTCGGGCCGCATATCAAAGCCCGGCAAATTAGCCCAGTCGGTAAGGCTTTTTTGACACTGTGCCTCAATCATGACACCCAGGCGTGGGGTGATTTGGTAGCCCACCCTGCCCATTACTAAGCCGTGGATGCTCCAGCGGTTGTCGAGGAGCTTGGTGGCTGGCCCGTCCATTTCCTGTATTTCACCCTGATAGATGTACCGGCCTTTGTTTTGGCTGAGTACATTGATGGCGCTGCCGATGGACAAGCCGGCTTGCCACCTATTGCCAAACATCCATGACTTGCCAAGGGAGAGCGGAATTTGGAGGGTGCGGTACTGATTGTAATGGCGAATATTCCGGGTGGCGTCTACGCTGACCTCTACGTCTCCGCGGACCTCGGAAGCATTCCCAGTAAGCGTGCTCACCTGTATTTCGACAATCGTGTCCTGCAGGGTAACGGTTGTGTAGTCTTCTATACGCTGGCTCCATTGAAGCTGGGTTTCCAGTTGCTGGTACTGTAGCCCTGCGGTCAGGGTGTAGTTGTTGCCGAACCGGTGGGTGTAGCTTAGGTGGGTGTAGAACGACAGGATGGATTGTTCATGGTTAGCGTTTTCGGGCAAGTCCTCACCGTATCCCGGGCTCCAGTGGGAAATACCGCTGTGTAGGGCCAGCTGCCGTGCAGGTATCAGGCTGGTAGGAGCCTCAATATTTGCTGCTATCGGAAGGAGCGTCTCGGCTGCTTTCCTTTGGGGCGCTAAGTTCAGTGTAGCCAGGTTAGGCAATGCCGCAATTGAGGGCTGTATTGCTAATGCTTCCGTTGTAATACCTGATACACGATCGTCATCGGTCATGGGTTCAGTACTGACGGCGCTTTTCTGTGTAGAAGAAAGGCTGTTACCTGGCAAGAGAGAAGGGGAAGGGTTGAATGGTGCTTCTGAGCCCATTGTATGCTGATCTTTTTTGCCATTTACGGGAGGTAATGCTGCTGCTGTTTCAGTCCTTTCAATAGTGGCTACAGCTGCTGTTTGCTGGCCCATTTGCAGCAAAGCGTCGTCTGTACGCTCACCATTATCCTTTGCGGAAGTAGCTGGCAGGGGAGAAGATGAAGTAGCTGGTGCGGCTGCATCAGCTATCGGTTGCCCGGGCTCAGAAGAGGCCAAGCCTTTGAAGTCCGGCAACAAGCCATTATTGAAGAAGAGGACAGGCAACAGGCACAATAGCAGCGTGGATATCGTTTTGATGATATCGCGATTGGACCCGCCAGCGGATGGCTTCGCTTCCAGGGCCTCCATCTTCTCAAGGATCCCTTCCTCCATCTGCTCCCAGCTTAGTTCTGGCGGCAGTTCCATATCGCTTTCTGAGAAGCGCTTTTTAAACTTATTGTCTTTAGAATCCATTTGCCAATGTTTTATGATTGTTGCTCATCAGGTGTTTTTTTAGCCAATTTCTCGCCCTCAGGTATTGAGACCGGGAAGTTTCAGAGGTGATTTCGAGTAGTTCGCCCACCTCTTTGTGGGTATACTCATCGATGGCAATCAGCATAAAAACCTGCCGGTAGCCATCTGGCATTTGCGATAGCAACATTTCGATATCTGATTTGGACAGCTTTGTTAGCTGAGCTTCCAGGTTTTCGTTGGGTTCCTCGGTAGTGGGGGTCAGCGGGATGACAACTGACCTTTTCCTATTTTTCCGGAGGTGCTGCATACATTGGTTGATGACGATCCTTCGGAACCAGGGTTTGAAGTCTTTAGAAGTGTCAAAGGTGTTCAGGCTTAGAAACAGTCGTGCAAAAACCTCCTGAAGGATGTCTTTGTGGTCGTTGGTGCTTGAGATGTATCGCCTGATGATAGAAAAGGCATAAGGGGCACAGCTTTCATAGATGATTTTGAAAGCCCCTTTATCCCGTTTTATTGCCGACTTTATGACCTTGCTTTCAACCACGGTGAAGGTGGTTTTGATCATTTCCATCTTGCTTCGCTGAAAACCAGAGGTCTGGTGGTGTTTTTTTCATAGTTTACTATTCTCTAGGGGTGTTACTAATGCAAAAATGAATGTTGGTGCCGGAAAACTGGTGTCAGCTTTCCGGCGCTCCAACATTTGATACGATGGACAGCTAATGGCTATTCACAGCTTGAAATAAAGCTGCATACATCAGCATTGCTGTTTAAAGTCACCGTTGTGCCATTGTCCTCAATCACAGTGATTGGGAAAATCAGTGTCGCTTCACCGGGAGTGAACGGGCTGACCACCGCTTGGTAATCATCGCGATTGTTGATGTCATACGTTACGCCTTCCACTTCTATCTGTACCGGATACTCGAAGTCGAAAGGGCAGTCGAATACACTGAAGAAGTTATAGGCACTGAAGAACAATGGGACGTGTATGGTTTGATCGTCCTCGCTCGGGTTGTCACATCCTGGGAAATCGTTATCGTCATCGAAGCAGGCATTGACGTAATCACAAATTTCATCCCGGTTATTCAATTGGGTTTCGGTACCGGTTTCCGTATTGGTTGCGGAAATGGGGTAGATGATTTCGATAGCATCCACCTGTGAAGCATACATGCCGAATACATCAAAATAATCAGCGATGCTATTCAGCGTATAAGTCACGCCTTCCGCCTGCACCTGAGCAGGGTAGTTAACGGTATAGCAGCTGCCTTCATTGAAGAACAAAATGATATGGCCCTCACTCGAACCGCAGTCGTCGCCACCACCTCCAATATCAATTATGATGCCACAGGCTTCCAGAGCCGAAATGAATTCAGCATCATTTGAAATGGTGAGTTCCTCACCATCTAATAAGGATTGAAGTGTAAATGGATAGATCAATTGGAACTCCTCACCTGCATTCAGAATAGTGGTGGCATACTCACTTTCTGTATTGACTTCTGTAGTCGTGCCATCGCTCAGCTCCAGTGTGAAGGGGTATTGCAGTTTCCAGCACCCAAACCCGGTGATTTCTATCTGACTGCCAACGATAACCGGCGGATTAACGCCCATGCCATCACAGCTTTCGACGAGATTGAAGAACCCGTTGTAGCTCTCGATTTGAATTTCGCTGCCGTCGACATTCAAGACGGTTATTGGAAGCGTAAAGTACAAGTCATCTACAGTAGCACTCAAATCGATAAGTTCTGATTCGCTATCAGCCGTGTAGGTATTGCCGTCCAGGTCTTCGAGTGCAACGGGGTAGACCAGGTCGAAACATAGGTCAGTAAAAGAAAAAGCAGGAATAAGATTACCAGCTGTGCTACCGTAATCCCAACCGCTGGAAGGGATACAAGCCACAAAGCTTAAGCCCAGCTCCTCAATGGAATTAACCGGTACAGTTTCGCCTTCACTATTCAAAATATCGAGCGGGTAGGTAAAATCAACGGCAGGATCCACCGCAGTGGAGTCTGTCGCTGCCGTAAATTCGCTTTCGGAATTGATCGTGATGGTGCTCCCTGACTCCAAAGCCATATCAAAGGGATAAAGGATCGAAATACACCCCAGCTCTAATCCCTCAGGGTTATTGGAGCTCATAGCCAGAAAAAGAGGGTTGGTCTCATTGATCTCCGGCTGGTAATCCGGCTCATCAATGACGATTTCGTCCATATTATCTTTTTCGCAAGCAGCAAAAAGGACCGCAATAAAGACCAGCAGTATATTTAAACGGATTGAAAATTTCATAACAGTTTTAATGTTGTCGGTTGATAAATGAAATAAATTACCGTACGGTTTACACTTGCCTATATGCAACGGGTGGAGCGGGCGTTGCACGGGGTGGTGTTTTTTTCAAAAAATTTGAGAAGATATAGTGCTATAGTCCGGCGGCGACTTTGGAGTCGCGGCCGGACAGGGCAACTCAGGCCGCGATTCCACAATCGCCGCCTGAGTCTCCCTGCCCGGCCGCCAGTTGAAGTTGATGCAGAAGTCGCTGAAGCTGTAGGCGTCGAGGGCAAAACTTAACATTGACTTAATCCACCTTTCTTCGGAATACGGGGAAAGATTCAGATATTGACACTGTGCTTATCCAGCGCCCTCAACTATGCTTTCTTTACCTATTAAATCCTAATATCGATGAATGTTTTAAATTTTGCCCCCCCCCGCGCTTGCTCAATTGGCTTGTTATGCTGCTCCTGACCACCGCTTCGCCTCTTTCCGCACAGCTTTTGCTGCAAGAAGGGTTTGAGGTGGAAAGTTGTGTACCTGTTAATCTTAATTGTGAGGCAGGGCTTTTTGAACTGGTTGATGCAAACAATTGTCTGAATGGCTGGAGCCGGTGGTATGGATCGCTAAATATATCTATAAATAATAACCCCCCAGAGGGTACACAAGCCTTAAGGCTAAGGTGGGATTTGCCTGAGAACTTCCCACCAAACATTTTTTCTGAAGGAGTTATTGCTAATTTACCCTCCGGCTTAGCAGTGGGAGATGA
>JANSXW010000367.1 GCA_024742755.1 bacterium
AAAGGGAAGAGGGGCAGCCCAGCTCCCTTGCTAAAAGGGAAGAAGAGAAGCCTGCAGAGACAAGCACCCTTGATAAAAGGGAAGAAGAGAAGCCTGCAGAGCCCACCCTTGTTAAAAGGGAAGAGGGGCAGCCAGCTGCATTATTCTAAATTAATAATATTAACAATTATTAATATTATTAATTAATGTTCTGGGGTTTCTTTTGGTTGTTGTATTGAGTTTAAATAATTACAGTGTTTAACTGTTTTCTTATGCTTTGTAAAACATAGTTTAGAAACAACACTACCGCATTCACATTCAATCTTTTCAAGCAGTTTTTCTCTATTGTCTTCTCTATATTGTTTTACTCTTTGCTTTACATATTCTTTGTTTTCTTGATAATATTTCTTTTTACCATCAGAAACTTTTTCTTTATTGTTTTCCCTGTAAATGTTATCTGATATATTTTTTTGTTCCTTATGATTGTCTCTATATATTTGTCTTTTTAGTTTAATAGTATCTATATTTTCTTGATAATAGTTTTGTCTATATTCTTTTAAGTCATCATCTGTCACAAATGGTCTTGCTATATTTAAGTTTGGTTTCATCAAATCAATCAACTCTCGTTCATATTTCTTTACTTCAAGTAAAGTTTCACAAAATTTAGTTTCAATTAAAACCATATCCCAGTTATGCCAATGTCCTTGGTCTCTTATGTATTTATATAGCGGTAAGTTATAATGTGTGCTACTTTCATTACAACAACAACTTTTATGTTTGTTTTTTCTTTTAGTAAAATTAGTGGTATGTCCAATATACATTGATAAGTCATTAGTGTCTTTACAAACAATTTTATAAAAATGAGTATTAGAATAGTCCATTACCTTTTTAGGCATTATATAAGATTATATAAGACTTATTCTTTAAATATTAATGTATTTTAAATGCTTTCTCAAACCTGATGTAATACATCTTGTTAATGTCCTTAGAATTCATATTTACATACATAAATGAATATGGAGCATCGCCCACTGCTGTGTGATACATTTGTAACAATCTTTCTTTATCAAGGACTGCTGAATTTTCTTCTATGAAACTCATTAACTCGGTGGCATTCTTCAACCTGAAAATATACAATGAACTGGCATTTAACCTAATGATTGGTGCTAACACATTGTATTTTTGAGTTGAACAAATAACACTAATGGCATCGTGCCTACCTCTTGTAAATAAACCGTGTAATAATTTACTATATCTAACAAATTTAGTATCATCGGCGTGGTCATCAATAACAATAAGAATTGAATATAATTTCTTCATTTTAGTATTTTTCATATAATGTATTACTTTTCTTTGTGTATTTCTTTTGGTCGGTATTCATCAAAATATACTTGCTCTTTTGTATCATCCACCTCATTTCTTCTCGTTGGTATTTCTTGACTTCAACAAAAGTAGGGTCATTATGGACGCTCGGACTAAAAATAAAGATACG
>JANSXW010000205.1 GCA_024742755.1 bacterium
GCTTCACCAACTCTTGGATGTCCTTAAAAGTCATAGGTGTTATTGTTTTACGCGTTCCATGTAAGCGCCGGTTTCAACCTCAATCTTCACTTTGTCGCCCTGATTGATAAACAGAGGGACCCGAACTTCCGCACCGGTTTCTACGGTAGCTGGCTTCAGTGTGTTGGTGGCCGTATCGCCCTTTACACCTGGTTCTGTGTAGGTGACTTCGAGAATGATGTACTGAGGCATCTCCATAGTCAGTGGCACCTCGCGGTCTGCGTGGTAGATCACGTCTACTTCCATACCTTCTTTAAGGAAATGGGCATGCTCTACGATCTTGTCGCTAAGCGCAACCTGCTCATAGGTTTCATTATTCATGAAGTGGTAACCCATGTCGTCGCTGTAGAGGTACTGGAACTTGCGGCGCTCCACACGTACTTCGTCCACTTTGTGACCGGCAGAGAAAGTATTATCCAAAACCTTTCCGGAAGTCAGGCTTTTGATTTTTGTACGTACGAATGCCGCACCTTTTCCGGGCTTAACGTGCTGAAACTCAATAATGGTGAAGATATCATTATTGAAGTCAATGCACATACCTTTTCGGATGTCAGAAGTTGTAGCCATTTGCTATAGCTTGCGTTTTTATTTGGTATTCAAATTGCGATGCAAAGATAGAAAAATCCAAAGACTTGAAGCGGGGCCTTGATCGGGATGCCTCCGGGCGGGCAGACGGCTTTGGCCAATCTGCCTTAGTAGGCCCACTTAATATAGATGGCTCCCCAGGTGAACCCGCCGCCAAATGCAGTCAGGATGATGTTGTCTCCTTTCTGAAGCTTGTCCTCCCAGTCCCACAGGCAGAGCGGCAGGGTGGCAGCAGTTGTATTGCCGTATTTCTGTATGTTGACCATCACCCGCTCCATCGGGAAGTCAGCCATGCGGGCTACCGTCTCAATGATGCGCTTATTGGCCTGATGCGGGACCAGCCAGGCAATATCGTCATTAGTTAGATGATTGCGGGCCATCACCTGAGTGACCACATCCGACATGCCGGATACCGCAGCTTTGAACACCGGGCGGCCATTCTGAAAGACAAAGTGCTCCCGGTTAGCTACGGTTTCGGCGGTCGCCGGATAACGGGAGCCCCCTGCCTTCTGATGCAGATAAACCCGGCCCGAGCCATCGCTCTTGAGCAGGGAGTCCATCACGCCAACCGGCTCCTCTGTAGCTTCCAGCATCACAGCACCGGCACCATCGCCAAAGATGACGCAAGTTGTCCGGTCCGTATAGTCTACAATAGAGGACATCTTATCGGCCCCAATGACAACGACCTTTTTGTGGGCGCCGGCTTCGATGAAACGGGCGGCGGTAGTCAGGGCATAGAGGAAGCCCGAGCAGGCGGCATGGATGTCATAGCAAAAAGCATTTTTCATGCCGGTTTCGTCAGCGATGATATTTGCCGTGTCCGGGAAAACCACATCAGGGGTAACGGTGGCACAAATGACAAGCTCCACCTCGCCGGGGTCGGTATTGGTCTTTTCCAGAAGCCCCTTTACCGCTTCAATGCCCATTACCGAAGTGCCTTGCCCTTCTCCCTTGAGAATATGCCGCTGCTCAATGCCGGTGCGGGTGCGTATCCACTCGTCGTTGGTGTCGACTATGGTCTCCAGTTCGGCGTTGGTCAGGATGTAGTCCGGCAAATATCCCTGAACGCCGGTAATGGCAGCTTGTGTTTTTGCCATGGTTCCTTGTAGATTGTAATCTCCGATAAATACCCGGGTTTTGAAAAGCTGGCAACCGTTTAAAAGAGCAGTATTTCATGCGCTTTTGGCTTCAGCTTCGTCAATGGGCCATGGGATTTATCAAAGACGGGTAATTGTTGCTAATCCGTTTTGTGGCAATGACCGTCATTAAGGGCCATTCCTAAAATGGGCAGCAAGGTAGGAAAATCTTGGGGATCAGGCAATTTATTGAATCAGAGTAAACCGGTTACGGCTTTTTCTTCCCCTACGCTTCTTCCGAAATTGCCCAAAGCCCGCCAAAGGTGAGCAAGCCATTCAGGGCGATGATGAGAAAGCCAAACTGAAAGCCCATGAAGAGCACCTCCGAATTGGCGTTCAGCACGTAGGATAAAATGGGCGCCGCAACACATATGGGGATGACCAGCCGGGGATTCACCCGGCGGTTGGTGAGCAGCCCGAAGGTGAACAATCCGAGAATCGGGCCATAGGTGTACCCGGCTGCCTTGAACAGCTGACTGATGACATCCTTATTATTTAGGGCATTAAAGACGACAATAATGACGAGCAGCAGTACCGAAAAGCCAATGTGCACGTAGAGGCGGGTGCGTTGTTTTTCCTGTTCTGAAGCGTCGCTCTTTTCGAAATTCAGAAAATCCACGCAGAAGGAAGTCGTCAGGGCCGTAAGCGCCGAGTCTGCGCTGGAGTACGCTGCGGCAATCAGGCCCAGCACAAAAAAGATGCCTACCGCTGCCGGCAGGTGGTTGAGCGCAATCATCGGAAAGAGCTCGTCGGTCCGCTGCGGGATGTCGATACCGATGCTCGCAGCATAGATGTAGAGCAGTGCCCCCAGGGAAAGGAAGAGGAACTTCGCCACCACCAGCACGCTGCTGAATACATACATGTTTTTCTGGGCATCGCCAATATTGCGGCAGCTCAGGTTCTTTTGCATCATATCCTGGTCGAGGCCCGTCATCACGATGGTAATGAGCGCTCCGCTGATGAACTGTTTGAAAAAGTTGTTGGGGTCATTCCAGCCCCCTTCGAAGAAAAACATCTGAGAGTAATCGCTGGAGCGCACCATGGCGACCATGCCCCCGATATCGGTTTCCATAGCCTTGCCGATGAAGACGATGGTGAGGACAACCGCTGAAATCATGGCCACCGTTTGCAGGGTGTCCGTCCACACGATGGTATTGATGCCGCCTTTAAAAGTGTAAACCCAGATCAGCACAATCGTTACCGCAACCGTTGCGAAAAAGGGCACACCAAAGGGGCCCAGGACAAAAGCCTGCAGCACAATTGCTACCAGGTAAAGCCGGAAGGCAGCGCCGATGGTACGGGAAAGGAGGAAATATGCAGCTCCTGTCTTGTAGGCTTCCAGCCCCAGCCGCTCTTCCAGATAACCATATATAGAGGTCAGGTTCTTTTTGTAGTAAAGTGGCAGAAGTACCTGGGCAATGACCACATAGCCGAGGATATAGCCGAACACCATTTGCATGTAGGAGAACGCCTGGTTTTCGCCCCCGGCACCTACTACGCCCGGTATGGAAATAAAGGTGACGCCGGAGAGCGTTGCCCCAATCATCCCAATCGCCACAAGTGGCCAGGGGGAGTTGCGGCCCGCCAGGAAAAATTCAGCATTCCCTGCTTTGCGGCCGGTGAAATACGAAACGGAGATCAGCACTAAAAAATAGAGGGCGATGATCCCGAGTATGATGGTTGGCGTCAGTTGACTTAGCATAGGTTTTATCTTGGTGGCTTCCACTTGTCTGCAACAGGCCGGATTATTGATTTACCGGGTTGATAGTCGTTGCCGTTTTAAGAATGAGCCCCTGGCTTTCCATGATCCAGGTCGCTTAACCGGGGCTGTCTTTAGTCTAACAAGTGGGTCTGGCACGGCAAATATAGCAGATTCTCTGACAAATGGAAGACCGGAGCAATTAGGAAACGATCATTGCCCTTGCGGAAGCACAAAGTGGGAATTGAAACTCAGGGACACATCAGGTTCCTGAATAGAAAGTGTATATTTGACGAAAAGCCCGAAATGATGCAACGTTTGGCCTTCCTCTTTCTCTTTGTGCTTGCCCTGTCCGATTGTTCAGGAGGCGGCAACAGTGAAAAGGCGGGACAGGCTCAGGAGCCGCCTCCCGCTGATGTGCCTGCAGTGAATGAAGACGAAGCCATCATGCAATTATCGGCTTACCTGATCGGGGAGCCCGCTACGCTGGCAGAGCAGCAGCAAAATGCGATTGTGAACTACGCGATCGATGAGATTATCCCGTTACAGCGGACCCGCTCCGGCTTGTTTTACCGAATTCTGGACCATGGCAACGGGCCGCCGCTGGAATGGGGCGATTACGTCAGTGCTCATTACAAAGGCTACCTGCTCGATGGCAAGGTTTTTGATTCCTCTTACCGCAAAGGCCGCCCAATAAAGTTTTATGTTGGCAATATGATTGACGGCTGGAACGAGGGGCTGCAACTGGTAAAAGAGGGCGGGCGTATTCAGCTGTTTGTGCCTGCTCAGCTGGGCTACAAAGAGCAGGGCGTGCCGGACGGCAAGGATGGCTACGTCATTCCGCCCAACACCCCATTGGTCTTTGAAGTGGAGGTGCTGAGCCTGGAAAAAAAGCCGGACTGACCTTTTTCAAGGAAGCAGGGGTGCCTTGGTAGTGGGGCAAGAATAAATAGACAACTTTCAAAAAGCTTTTGCCCCAACATTACACAAAACCCGCCCTCTGGTTGGTTTTGCGCAACGTTAGAACAAAACCAGTTGTGTATTTTATTTTTCGGGAAGCCCTTGACAAACAATTGCCAGCCTCACCCGATTCTTTATATAGAGTGCTTGCCTGAGCACGGCACAAGGGTCTGACACGAGCAGACATTTTGGATCAAACAGCGGGTTTCAGGCAAGTTTAGGAAACTACTTTAACCGGAAAGCAATCTATGGACCTTAAGCAAGCGAAAATCACACTGGAAAAAATCAATGATCTTTTCCACAGCCTGGAAAGGGATGCTTCTAATGTTTCGGCCATCGAGCGAGACCTGATGCGGGGCTATATCCAGCAATTTTACGAGCATTTCATTAGCGGGACAACTGCTGCCAGCAACGGAACCGAAGCATCCGTTAGGGAAAAGGCACCGGTACGCCGGAACTACACGCCTCCCCGTATCATCGAAATTCCGGATGCGCCGCGTGACAATTACAGTGCTCCAAAGCCTGACCCTACCCGCCGGCCTAATCCGCAGCCACAGCCCCGCCCGGAGCCCCGCCCTCAGCCCAAACCGGAGCCGCAGCCCAAACCGGACCCCCGGCCAACCCCGCCACCGCCACCAAAGCCTGAGCCGGAACCCGAGCCGCAGAAACCCGAGCCCGTTAAAGTGGCTGAACCGGTAGCTCCCGCTGCTGCCTCCCGGGAAGATATCCCCGCCAACCTGAAGCATCTTTTTGCTTTTAAGGAAGCCACTGAGTTGTCGGAAAAGCTGAGCGAGCGGCCCGTTCACGATCTGACCAAAGCCCTCGCCATCAACGACCGGCTGCTGTACATGAATGAGCTCTTTGGGCGCGACCTCAATGCCCTGAATGACACACTGGGCCGCCTGAATCAAATGAGCAGCATGGACGAAGCGCGGGGCCTGATTGTCCAAATGGCACAACGCTACGACTGGGGCGCAGACGAAAAAGAGGATACCGCCCGCGATTTTATCCGACTGGTGCGCCGTAAGTATCAGTAGGGGCGCCTTTTGACGAAAGTCATTACATGGTGTTTGCCTTACACTTACTTTCGCACCAAACTTGAAACACAAGCAGACCATGAAAAAAATTGCTGTATTTACCTCTGGAGGAGACGCCCCCGGCATGAATGCCTGTGTCAGGGCAGTTGTACGCACCACCCTTCGGCGTGGCCACGAGGCTGTAGGCATCCGCAGAGGCTATCAGGGCATGATTGAAGGCGACTTCTGGGAAATGGAAGCCCATTCTGTGAGCAACATCATTCAGCTGGGGGGCACCATCCTCCGTTCGGCCCGCAGCCAGGATTTCCGTACGGCGGAAGGCCGGGCCAAAGCCTATGCCAATCTGCGCGCCAACGATATTGACGGGATCGTGGCGATTGGTGGCGATGGCAGCTTCACCGGTGCCCGCATCTTTATGGAAGAATACCCCGATATCCACATGGTTGGCTGCCCGGGCACCATCGACAACGACCTGTACGGGACGGACTACACCATAGGCTACGATACGGCCATTAATACCGCGATGAATGCCATAGACAATATTAAGGATACCGCCAACGCCCACGACCGCCTGTTTTTTGTGGAAGTCATGGGGCGGGATGCTGGTTTTATCGCCATGAATGTCGGCCTGGCAACGGGCGCAGAAGCCGTGCTGGTACCGGAGAGCAAAACCGATGTCCGCAATCTGATCGATACCCTCAACAGCAACTACAGCAATAAGAAAAATTCCAGCATCGTAGTGGTGGCGGAAGGCGATGAAAGCGGTGGCGCCTTTAAGCTCGCGGAAGAGGTAAAGAAGCACTGCCCCTACGAAACCAAAGTGACCATCCTCGGGCACCTGCAGCGGGGCGGCCGCCCAACCTGTATGGACCGGGTGCGGTCGAGCCGCATGGGCGTAGCCGCGGTCAATGCCCTTCTGGAAGGAAAGTCAGGGGTGATGATTGGCGAAGTCAATGGAGAAATTGTGCATACTCCCTTCGAACAGGCCATCAAGTACCACAACGAGATCAACCCAATGCTGTTGGAAATGGTTGATATACTATCCTGATCAAAAATCTAAGCCATGAGTACTGCCCTGGATCGTGCCTCCCGCAATTTCAAAAGCGCCCTCAAAATCGCGCTGTGGACGGTGGGCATCATCTGGGGCATTCATTTGCTGCAGGTCCTGACGGGCGCTGATTTTGGTACGATGGGGATTTACCCCCGCCGCCAATTCGGGCTCAAAGGCATTCTTTTTGCGCCGCTTTTGCACTCAGGCTGGAAACACCTGATTGCCAACACACCGCCTCTGTTTGTCCTGACCGGTATCCTCTTCTTTTTCTACCGCCGGGTGGCTGTCGCCAGCTTTAGCACGATCTACATTTTGACCGGGCTTGCTGTCTGGAGTTTTGCACGGCCCGATGCCTTTCATATCGGTGCCAGTGGAGTGGTGTACGGTCTGGTAGCCTTTGTGTTTTGGACCGGCATTTTCCGGCGCAACATCCGCTCCATTGTCTTGTCCCTAATCGTGGTGGTCTACTACGGGGGCATGTTTGCTGGTATTGTGCCAACGGACGAGCGGATATCCTGGGAGAGCCACCTCTTTGGTGCCCTGGTCGGCATCTTTGTCGCCTTTTGGTTTAAAAACCGCATTGAGCCCGAGGAAAAACGCCCCACCTGGTCCTGGGAGCAGGAAGGGGAAGCCGAAAAGCGCTACTTCCTGGAGCGCGATGCCTTTGACAAAACCAAGGCCGAGCGGGAACGCGAACGGGAGGAAGGCAACGACAGTTGGTTCTCTACCCGAAGCTGGTGATCATGGGCAATTCAAATGCTAAACAACCGGACACCTTATATACAAGGCTTTTCGCTAAGCTGTACAACCCCGTGATGGAAAAGCTGGAAGCCCGCCTGTTGATGGATATGCGGCGGTCATTGCTCGCACAGGCCCGGGGCAGGGTGCTGGAGGTCGGTGCCGGCACAGGCGTCAATTTCCCATTGTATGATGCTTCTGCACAGGTACTGGCTATAGAACCCGCTCAGGCAATGGCCAAACAAGCAGCAGCCCTCCTTCAGGAATTGAAGGCCCCGCACATTCAGCTGCTGGAAGCCGGTGTTGGCGATGCCGAATTGAGTGCTCAGCTGGGCGAGGATACGCTGGATACGATCGTTAGTACCCTTGTGCTTTGCACCATTCCTGATCTGGAGCAAGCCCTGCAGCACTTCCGTAAATGGCTGCGCCCCGGCGGTCAGCTGCTGGTCCTGGAGCACATTCACGATGACCGGCAACCACAACGCTGGATACAATCGGCCGTGACGCCGGTCTGGAAGCACCTGGCAGAAGGCTGTTACCTCAACCGCCGGACGGATGAGCTGCTCAAGAGTTATGGCTTTGCAGTGGAAAAAGAGGATTACCACTACACGCGATGGGTGCCTTTTTACAGCGCCGTGCTGCGGATGGGCGAATAAGAAAAAATAGGTAAAAGCCCGAAAAATGCAATCCGGGCATCAACTCCGGACCGCTGTTGCCAAAGTTATAATTGGAAGCCTTGCCCACTGAAAAGGCAGTAACAAATGCCGGATTTTATTGCGCTCAGAATTTTTGTCCTGATTTTTTTTCGTTTTTGAAATATTGAGCCCGTTCGTTGCGATGCTTTAGTTAAAACCGTGTGGCTCAAGCGGTTTCGTTAATATTTATTTTGTAATTCCGGTTAAATTTGTGTTAAAGGAGACAAAAAAATCAGGGCCGCACTCGCATTTGTCCTGAGATGCCCTTATATTTGAATCGTTATTATCCGAGTCACGGACAATTTTTCAACAAAATCACAGGTCTATAGAAAGTAACTTCTACACTAAAAGAATTGCGACATAATATCCCATAACGCTAATTTGATTTTAGTTATGCAAGTTACACCACTGAACGACCAA
>JANSXW010000112.1 GCA_024742755.1 bacterium
AATTGTGGTTCTGGCTAAATCTTTTTTAGCGCGTTTGGCGGGCCAAATAAGCTAAAAAAGATAACGCCAGAGCCTGCCCCGCATTTCAGCGGGGTTCATAAGTCCTTGGTTTGCAATAGGAGCAAGCTCCAAACATAGTCTGAATGTTAAAAAACGAAAAAGCAGGGCACCCGGTTGCAACCTAAACTAAGGCGGCTTCGTACGTATAAAAAAAGGTTCGATATAAAATTTTTCAATAACTGTTGCCGTTATGGTAGCATTGTTCCTAAAACCGATACGATGAAGCCTGCTAAAAATACTGCCACCACTGGCAGAAACACGTCCTTCCTGATACCTTCCCTAAATCCTGCCTCCTTTGACCGGGAGAGCAATCATTTTTCGAATGCCATATCACCCCATCCTGACAAGGCGTTACGGGGCTGATCTGGCCAACCGGGCATGTTAACGCAAACGCAGAACCCTTCCGCCTTCAGGTGGCTGCTGAATTCTGAGTTGAAATGACAACCGGTTACTGACAAGCCTGGAAACGGGTTGATGCTTACAGATTGGCAGCCCCTGCAGTTGCCTCTGTGATCAACACTCTGCCAGCTAAATTTAATGTCAATTAAAGCATTTCATCATAGCCCAAAGCAAGTAACAAATCATGAGACGAAACACGTTTACTATTATTGTCTTAGCAGTCTTTTGGAGCGTAGGTTCACTCTATGCCCAAACCTGTATAGAAGGTGACTGCGAGAATGGAGAAGGCACACTGATTCTGGAAAACGGCATCAAGTACGTTGGCCAATTTGAAAATGGAGCCTACAATGGTGTCGGTATCTGCTACTGGCCAAATGGCGGTGGCCGGTACGAAGGCGAATGGAAAGACAACCTCCCTCATGGCAAGGGCTCCCGCCTGTTGAGCACAGGCAAGAGGCAGGTAGGCTGGTTTGAGAAGGGCATCTTTCAGGGGCATTCCAAACCGGGTGAGGAGGTGCAAGCCAAGGGCAGTGATTACCACATCGACCGGTACTCCGTGGGGTGCATCTCCGGCACCTGCGAAAACGGGCGGGGCGTCTACGTTTACAGCAACAAAGCTATGTATACGGGATGGTTTCGCAATGGCAACCGGGACGGGCAGGGCATTTGCCACTATCCCAACGGGAACACCTACGAAGGCGACTGGAAGAATGGCCACCCACATGGCTATGGCACGATGACCTATGCCAACGGGCAAGAGTGTTATGGGCAATGGGAGAACGGCCGGTCTGTGGAAGGCTGCCAAAACACCACGAAAGCAGGCAATGAGGTGCAGTCCGGTTGTGTTTCCGGCAACTGTGTCAATGGGAAAGGCCGGATCGTTTATCTTGACCGCTCTGAGTATGAGGGCTGGTTTAATAAAGGCAAGCCTAACGGCCGGGGCGTTATGTACCGGGCCAACGGCAACCGCTATGTAGGCGAATTCAAAAACGGATTCTACCATGGGGAGGGCGTACTGTACCGCCCCAACCAACCTGCACTGGAAGGACAGTGGATGGATGGTGAATTCATTGGTCATCAGACCCCCATTTCAAAAGGATGTATTTCGGGTGACTGCCGCAACGGCACAGGCACCTATATCTTCAAAAACGACAATAAGTATACTGGCACATTCAAAGATGGGTACCCGCACGGGAAGGGCACCATCATCTATGCCAATGGCGAACGCTATGAGGGCGAGCTCAAAATGGGCTACCTCAGCGGCCACGGCGTGCTGTTTACCAATACAGGCGAACAAAGGTCCGGCATCTGGCATAACGGAGAACTGGTCCGCGAAAAGGTGGAGGCACAAACGCCCTCTCCTGAGACATTCGCCTCACCTCGCATTCCTGACTCAGGCAATAAAAACCCGGACCTGGAGGTGTTCGCAGTTGTGATTGGCATTTCTACCTACGCCCACATGCCTCCGCTCAACTATACGGATGACGATGCCTATCAAATGTATGCATTTCTGAAAAGCCCGGAAGGGGGCGCGTTGGACGATGACCACATCAGTATCCTTATTGATGAGGCCGCCACGCTCAACCGCATAAAGTATACCATGGAAGAAGTTTACAGCCGGGCAGGCCCTGAAGACCTGATCATGCTGTACTATTCCGGCCACGGTTATGACGATGCCTTCCTGCCCATCGACTTCAATGGCTTCCGCAATAAATTATTCCACAAGGAAATTATCGGTATTCTGGAGCGCAGCCCGGCCAAGTACAAGCTATGTATTGCCGATGCCTGTTACAGTGGCGGCCTGTTGGCGGCCAAGGGGGGGGCGCCCAGTCAGCTAACTCAGGACTTCTACGACCGGCTCGCAGAAGCAGCCCCCGGCACCGCACTCATCATGTCTTCCAAATCCAATGAAACCTCTCTGGAAGCCAAAGGCTTGCGGCAGGGTGTGTTCAGCCATTACCTGATCCGGGGCCTGAAGGGAGAAGCAGATGAGAATGGCGACCGTTATGTGGATATTTCCGAGCTTTTCCGTTTTGTCAGCCAGAACGTACAAAACTATACCGGCTCCAAACAATCACCAATGATTGAAGGCGACTACGACCGGCAAATGCCGGTTTCCATACGCCGGACCAACGGGCAGTAAAATCAATTGCTTTTTCAAATACTTTCTGCCGGGTGGGCTTAGGGCTTCTCGAAAAATAAAATACACAACTGGTTTTGCCCCACTACCTATGTACCGCCCGGCAGATTTTTTATTTTAGGGCATGCCCGTAATTTCCACACTTTTTCAGCATGCGCCTTCCCCTCTGGAACGCCTTATCCTGCCGGAATTCGAATCGGCAGGCTTATCTGTATGGATAAAAAGAGATGATTTGCTCCGGATGGGCCCCGGCCTGGCGCTTTGTGGCAACAAATGGCGCAAGCTGAAATACAACCTTGCTGCGGCCAAATCTGCCGGGCCTGCTCAGCTGCTCACCTTCGGGGGCGCTTTTTCCAACCACATTGCGGCAGTTGCCGGTGCAGGCGCGGCTTTTGGGTTGAAGACCATTGGGGTCATCCGGGGGGAAGCGCCGCCCGGCCTCAACCCGACCCTCAGGTTTGCCCGGGAATGTGGCATGCATCTGCACTTTGTGAACAGGGCTGCTTTCCGAAGCAAAGAAGACCCCGCCTTCCTGTATCGGCTGGAGCAAACCTATGGGCCCTTCTACCATCTGCCGGAAGGAGGGACCAACGAAAAAGCCATAGAGGGCGCCCGGGAGATTGTAACAGAATGCCAACATCAACAACCCGCTCTTCAGGCAGACTATTGGTGCGTTAGCGCAGGTACAGGTGGAACGGCAGCCGGGATGGCACTGGAAGCGAAGCCGGGAAGCAAAGTGCTGGCCTTTTCTGCCCTAAAGGGTGATTTCTTAAAGCGCGCTATTGCCATGCTGTCGGCAGGCTACCCTACAGCGGGCGACTGGGCGGTAATCACGGACTTCCACTTCGGGGGCTATGCCAAACACCGGCCGGCGCTGCTACAGTTTCTCAATCATTTTTACCAACAACACGGAATTGCACTCGACCCCATCTACACCGGCAAACTCTTCTTTGGGCTGGTTGACCTGGCAAAGCAGGGGTTTTTCCCTAAAGGGAGCACCATAGTCGCAATACATACGGGAGGGCTGCAGGGCATTCATGGCTTTAATGAGCGCTTCGGGGACCTGCTCCACTACACTCCATAAAATTGAAAAGGGCATCCGGCTGATTGAAACACAACCGGATGCCCCTTCCCTGTTTTAAGGTGCGCTAAAAAAACGTTGGCCTTACTACCGCGCGCGGCCGTAGCGTTCTCCGTTGATATACTCTATCAGATAGGCTCCGCTGTACCCTCTTGCTTTGACCTTGCTCAGAGCTGCACGCGCATCGGGCAGAGAGAAGAAATCAGCAAGCATCACCCGGTTAAGGTTACGCTCAATGATGAACTCGGTTTGAATCACACCGATATCAGCGATATTGCTAAATCTGGCCGGATCAAAATTACCGACCGCAGCGATCTGCACCTTATAGTAGGTACCATTGTGACGTGGCGCTGTGGTTTCGTACTCGTAGTTGTCATTGGGGTTCTGGCTTCTCGTACGGTAAGGCGCAACCGGGTCCATGCTATTGGGGGTAGCCGGCCCTGCAGGCGGATAGGTAGTCACCGGCTCGTCCGGTTCGAGCGGCTGCGTGCGTCCGGGGTTGGTGTTGCCCGGATACGGGTCATTGCCGTCGTTCACCACTGGAGGCTCAGGGATATTAGATGCCTGCCCCTCTTTTTCCAGAAAAATAGGCTGCCCGTAGGAGTAAGAATTTTCGTCGTTGGCATTTACCCGGTAAGAACCTGGCTTATAGCCATATGCACTGACTTCTACCCTAAACTGGCGGTTCGGCAAAATATCGAACGAGTACCGGCCGTCGTTGAAGCTCTGACTGCGCAACTCGGATTCTCCGCTCGGCCCCACCTCAAAAAGGCGTACGGTAATGGCCCCGATGGGGTCTCCGGTTGTACGGTCGTATACATTGCCTTTCAGCACTACGCGGCGCCCGCCCTCTGAGAATTCAAAGATATCCTCGTGAGCAGTAGTGATCTTGCTGCCTGCGTCTACCCGGTTGGAGGTAAAGAAGCCCCCGTTGCGGGACGGATTGAGAATGTAAAAGTAGTCGTCTGCACTGGAGTTGACAGGCATCCCCATGTTGTCGGGCTGCGACCAGCTTACCTCATCCCCAATGGATTGGAAAATATCAAAGCCGCCCATAGAGACATGCCCGTTGGAGGCGAAGTACAAGGCCTGGTTTTCGCGATCGTAGAAGGGCGTAATCTCGTCCCCCAGTGTGTTCACGACCGGCCCCAGGTTGACAGGGAAGCTAAAGTCATTATTGTCGATACCCAGGTCACGCGATGCATACCAAAGGTCCATGCCTCCAAGGCCACCTTCGCGGTTAGAGGCAAAGTAGAGAATCTCGCTTCCCCGCTGATGGGCTACGTAAGGGTGCGTGGCCGTCACGCCCTGCGTATTGATGTAATCCGGCAGGCGCTCCGGCTGTGACCATTGGCTGCCCACCCGCTTGCTGACGAAAATCTCGCACCGGGTTTTCACGGTGTTCCAGTTCTTATTATCGTCGTTGCAAACGGTGAAGTAGATGCGGTTCCCATCCGGAGACATCGCGCTGTTGCAAAAGTGCCCTTTCTGAATCACCGGGAAGTTGCGGGGCGCTTCCCCTTCTGACCACTTGTTGTTTTCACGCTCAGAAACGAATATGCGGGCGCGGTCCCCCTGATTAGAGGAGAAATACAGCTCATTATCGGAAATAGGGAAAGGTGCAAAGTCCTCTTTTTCGGAATTGACCCCATCGCCGGGCAGTGCGATATTCAGTTCCCGGTTCGCATTAGCAGATGCTTCCATTCCGAACCGGCAGCCTGCAATTTCCACACGGATGATTTCCTCCAGGATTTCCTTGCCATCGCCGGTATACCCTTCCAGAAACTCCTCGAAGGCATTAATCGCCCGGTCGTATTGCCCATCCTGTTTCAGGCAACGCGCGTACTTCAATCCGACCAGCGGAAAATCATCATTCGCGTCTTTAACAGGCTGATAGGCTTCCACGGCCTTACGGTAATCCCGCATGGTGTAGTAAATCTCGCCCGCTTTATAGGTGAGCTCTTCTTTTTTGCGCTTCTTGCTGTAAGCTTCGCTATATTTTTCAGCGGCAGTTCTGAGGTCTCCCTCTTCAAACGCCTGCTCAGCATCTTTGCGCAGGCTCCTCCAGCTCTGTGCCTGCAGCGCAGGGGCCAGGCCAAGCAGAAACAGAAGAAGTAATAAGTAATTGCGGATCATGACTTCGATATTATAAATTTAATGCATTGATGTATTTTTCAATAACAGGTGCAAAATGCTCGTGTTCCAACTGAAGGACCTTACCAGCGATTTGCTCCGGGGTATCCGATGCGCTGACGGTGCAACGAGCCTGAAAAAGGGCATCCCCTTCATCGTACGCTTCGTTTACCAAATGTATGGTAATTCCGGTTTCCGGCACACCGGCATTTTTCACTGCCCGGTGCACATGCATGCCATACATGCCTTTGCCTCCAAAATCAGGCAGCAAAGCCGGATGTATGTTCACCATGCGCTCCCGGTATGCGTGGACCAGGTATGCAGGGACCAACCATAAAAACCCGGCCAATACAATAAAGGTAATCTTTGACGCTGCCAGTTGCTCCAGTATGGCTTCTGACTGGTAAAATCCTGACCGGTTGATGCGGAGGGTCTCAATACCGTACTCCTCTGCCATTGTCAAAACAGGGGCATCGGGTTTATTAGCAACGACCAGCCCTACTTCAATATTAGGATGGGCACTGAAATATTCAATAATTTTTTTTGCGTTACTCCCTGTTCCGGAAGCAAAAATGGCGATTCTTTCCATGATGTTTCGATCGGGCATATGAGTATAGATGGCTTTGCATAGCCACACGCCCCAAATTACACTTTTTTGGCATACCCTGGCGATTCGGCATTAAGGCCTTCTCATCACTGAAACTGCAGCTCCCCAAGCCGGTAGGAACGCCCGCGCTCTCCGTAAACAATCATTTTCCGGCTTCCGGTCTGTTTGCAGATTTTTGGGCGGGTGATCACGCCTGCATCCCGGTTATTGAAAAGCGGGTACATCTCCAGTTCACCGCCTTTACGGATCTCTGCCAGCGTAATGATGGAGTTCCGCCCGTTGAAATTGTACAGGAAATTATCATTACCGGAGGTGTAATTGCGGCTGTTATCGTTAAAAATGAAGTACAGCCGGTCCCGCACAACCGCCATTGCGTAGGAGGAGTAGTACCCGCCATCGTTGACGGTTTCCTGCCGCTTGGGGATGCGGACAGACCACTCCATAGAACCGTCCGGCCTGATGTTCACGACGATGATATCGTTGTAGTTGTAAAACTCATCAAACTGAAGGGTGCCATCCCACATGCGGTAGGTGCGCTGGTACACAAAGTACTGTTCGGCTACAATAACGGCTCCACCGTCACTGCGGAGGATCAGGTCATTGAGGGCAAACCGGTCGAGCTCTGCCTGCTGATTCGCATTTCCGGATTCCTCTGCGCGCTCGGCCCGTCTCTGCTGGCCGGCCCGCATGAATGCCGTCCGGAAGTCAAAGTCAAACTCCTGAAGGCTGATATTGAAAGCCTCCTCTGTCTCCGGATCTACCCGGAAAAAACAAGTCCCTTTAATGCTGGTGGTGCCTCTGTCAGAGAAGAAGCCCGCGCAGATCAGGTCCCCCTCATTGCCAATCCGGAAAGTCATGTCGGTGATAAACTTATCCTTTAAGGCGATGCGGTACTCCTGTTTGTTTTCTCCATTATTGGTATAAGCCAGGATGACGTATTGATAATTGGCCAGCCCACGCCGGACTGCCTGAGCCGAGCCGTCCAGGAACTGAATACAAAGCAGGTAGACGTTACCGTTTTCATCGATTCGGTAATCCTCCACTGCAAATTGCTGTTCGCTGTAGGGCAGCCGGATATTCTTAGACCAAAGCTCCTGCATTTGATTGTCAAACACACGGATGGCGAAGCGCTCCGGCTCTTTGCGCTTGCTGTCCAGCTGACTGTAGAGCAGCACCTTGGAGCTATCCTGGGACAACAGCAGGTTGAATGCGCCGGTACGAGCTCGGTTGGCAGCTGGAATTTCTGCGATTTTTTTCAGGCTGCGCTCGGGTTGCAGGCGGCTGTTCAGTTTTTGATAAAAGAGGTAGTTGGTCTTTTGAGCTTCGTTATTGAAGCTGGTAAAAAAGTAGAACTCCCCACCAATTTTTACCAGATCCTCAAACTCGCGCCACTTCCGCTTGTACTTGAGCGGCAGCTCCACGGAACGTTTCAGCCGCTGCTGATTGTCGTATTGCTCGATGAAAACCTCGCCGCGTGCGATGGCGCTGGGCCGGCGTTCCCGCAGCACGTAGTAGGCCTCCGGAGCGACCTCCACGACCTTGGTAATGCTGGACCTGGAGGGCTCAGTCATATCCGGCCCCCAGGATATTTCACCCGGGGCAAGGTCCTGCTGCGCAAGCAAACCTGCATTGAAGGCCAGCAAAAGAAGGAGCGAAAGAAGGGTCTTGAATGGCATAGTCCTGAGTAAGTTTGGGCAGTTTATTTTAACGCTCTGAATTTAGAGGTATTGGAAGCATCGAGGCGGGTCATGGTTTGCACCACTTTGTTCTTTTCCTGAGGCGTTCCTTTCTTGAAAATCTCCATTATTTCATCGGCTTTGGTATCCGAGAAGGTCTGTATGATCATAGAGTTGGGATAGGCCTGGTCTACATCGCGGAATTGCTCCATGGAAGCGGCAATAATAGCCCGGCAGGTCGCCACGTCATTTGCAGCCACATCCAGCCCCTGCCGGTGGTACTCATACCAGGCCTGACGGAAGGGGCGTACCCTGGGGGAAAGCAGGTTCTCGATCAGAAAAAACCGGCTGGGGTCTCCGTCGATAGCGCGCCAGCCCGGGCTTGCGGCGGCCGCGCCATCGGGCACCATATTGACGATCTCCTGAGCCGCCTGAAAGTAGGGTTCTCCCCCGTAGGCAGCAAAGCTGTCATAGTCAAGCCCCAGAATGATATAGGCGTAAAAAGCCAGGCAGGAAGACAGGTTATCATTGAAACGGTTCTGGCTAAACTGAATAGGCTGAAAAGGCTCATAGGTGAAGACCACGCCTTTGTCGATGTAGTTCAGCAATGGCGTATCGTAATTGCTGTTGTACACCGGCCGGGAGGCCTGAACGGCAATATCCGCCTTAAAGGCCACCTGCGAAAGCTCTTCCTGAATGGTGATCAGGATATTGGCTTTGATCCGCTCTTCGGGTTCGAAGGCATCGTTCGTCCACTTTTGGTTATTCATGAACTCTGCGATGGAGCTGGCCAGCGTCTCAAAGATTTGAGGGTCTGCCTGTTGCAGTTTCTGGGTATTGGTACGGACGATGACTTCCAGCTCCTGCGCCTGCATAGCGAAAAGGCCGCATAGTAATATTCCGGATAGGATCAATTTTCTCATGGTACTTGTGCTTTTCGGGTCAGCCCCATAGTTCCTGAAGGGCATCAACGATGTCAACAGCTACAGCTGCCTTGGTTTTTAACTCAAATTCGCGCTTCTTATTGCCCCGGTCCAGGATAGTGATTTTATTCGTATCGTGGTTAAAGCCCGCGCCGCGGTCAGTCAGGCTGTTCAGGACGATGAGGTCCAGGTTTTTGCGTTTCAGTTTAGACTGTGCGTTTTCCAGTCCGTTTTGGGTTTCCAGGGCGAAGCCTACCAGCTTTTGATGGGCCGCTTTGCTTTGACCGAGCGATGCAGCGATGTCCGGATTTTTGACCAGAGACACCTGCATTTCGTCCCCTGATTTTTTTATTTTTTGTTCGGCAACTTCCGCCGGCCGGTAGTCTGCTACAGCCGCCGCCAGCACAGCCGCATCGCAGCGGTCAAATACGTCTGTGGCTGCTTCGTGCATTTCCCGGGCAGTGCCTACCCGGATGAGCTCCACGCCGGGCTGCCCGGGCGACAAGGCTGAGGGCCCTAAAACCAGATGGACCTCCGCACCACGGGCACACAATTCATCTGCGATGGCCACTCCCATTTTTCCACTTGAGCGGTTGCCGATAAAGCGGACCGGATCGATGGGTTCATACGTTGGGCCGGCTGTGACAAGTACGCGTTTGCCGCTTAGGCTGTGCGCCCTGCGGAAGTGCCTGTCCAGGGCCTCCAGAATGGTTTCCGGTTCCGCCATGCGCCCCTCTCCTATCAGTCCGCTGGCCAGCTCTCCTTTTCCGACGGGGATCAGCTGATTTCCGAAGCGCTGCAGCCGGCTGACGTTTTCCTGCGTTGCCGGATGTTTCCACATATCCAGGTCCATAGCCGGCGCAAAGAACACGGGGCAGCGTGCACAAAGGTAAGTGGCTGCGATGATATTATCGCAAATGCCCTGCGACAGCTTAGCCAGCGTGGTGGCAGTCAGCGGGGCGAGCACCATAGCGTCTGCCCAAAGCCCCATCTCCACGTGGTTGTTCCAGCTGTCGCCAGAGGCCACATCGGTATGCACTGTATTCCGGGAAAGGGTAGCCAGGGTAAGAGGCGTGATAAAATCGGCAGCTGCGGCAGTCATGAGCACCTGTACTTCGGCTCCTGCCTTGATCAGCAGCCGAACCAGCGAGGCGGCCTTGTAGGCGGCTATGCTGCCGGTAATGCCTAGTATTATTTTTTTGCCGTGGAGTGCAGACATGGTCAGGACGGTTGGTTGGCCATAGATACCGTATGAATAGCGAAGAGCAGGGGAAAGGGCGCGCCTATCCTCTGCTCTCCGGAAAAATCAGTGTGCACAGACAACGCTAGAGGTCGTCTTCCTGCTTTTTGTTGTAACGGCTGTAAAGCTCGCCATTGATATACTCTTCAGAAGCGATAACCACAGGGTTAGGCAGGCGCTCGTAGAACTTGGAAATTTCGATCTGCTCCTTGTTTTCGCTTACTTCTTCGATGGCATCAGAAGATACCGCGAATTCTTCAAGCTTCTGGTGCAGCTCGTGCTTGAGTTCTATTGCCAGCTGACGAGACCGCTTCGTGATGATCGCGAGGGCTTCATACACATTGCCGGTATTGGCTGCGAGACCGTGCACGTCACGTGCTTTAACGTTAGGATCTAACCCCTGAACTTTCGTCTTGATATCTGACATTCTCTAATTCTTTTAATTGATCGGTTGACTGTTCATACATCTTCTGAACTTCGTCGGCATAACGGCTGTCGCCATACCTTTCCAGAAATTCAGAAGCCCGCTCCACGGCATCCGTAAAGCGTTCTTTTTGTTTTTCGACAAAGCTGTTCTTTGCCAGCAGGTAAGACGACCGGATGATCATATAACCGATTTCAACACGGTTTTGAGTATCCGGGAAGTCTTTGAGTACATTTTCAAACGACTGAATAGCGGCCTGATAATCCTCCAGGTCATAATAAAGCTCTGCCGCTTTGTAGGCTTTGAGCTCCAGCTTGGCCCGCATGGCATCGATCAGCTTATTGCACTGTTCCACCCGGTCACTGTTCGGGTAGGTATTGACAAACAGCTGAAAGCCTTCAATCGCTTCAATCGTGTACTGCTGGTCCAGACGGAACGTGGGAGACAGCTGATAGTTGGCATAAGCCGACATAAAATCTGCTTCTTCTCTGAGCTCGCTGGTACCGTAAGTGGTCGAGAAATTCTTAAAATAATAAGCGGCCAGGATAAATTGCTCCAGATGGTAGTAGGTATAGGCATACTTGAAGTAGATATCCTCTGCTTCACGCTTACCCCGGTAGCTGCTGATGATGATCTCAAACAGCGCCTGCGCCTTTTGGTACTCCTCCGCCTCGTAATACGCCATCGCTTTGGTGTATATACGGTCCACATCGCCGCTCGTACGTATCTTTTCAAACTCGCTTTTACAGGAAGCCAGGCTTATACTGATGATTGCGAGTAACAATAGTCTTTTCATAAGTTTGCAAAATTACAGCATTTTCGACAATAGTTCAAACTTTGTGCCTCTCAAGGAGGATAAAAAGCGCGTTAAGGTTGGCTGAGCAGCCCGGGAGAATGAATTTTGACCTATTTTAGCCCTTATGAAACGGATTGAGGAGTTCCGAATGTACTATAACCATACCATTCATCCGGAGTTGTTGCGGATGGAGCGGCGGCGGCTTCGCCTGATCCGGTTGTTTGTGCTGTCCGGGCTCATTCTTGCCGGCATTTTCCTGCTTGAATTTTACCTGGATATCTGGGTGCTTACCCTTGCGCTTGCCATTCCCATCGGGCTTTTTCTTTTTTACCTGGCCTACCGGATTCAGCGGTTCCGCAATACCTTCAAGCCGAATGTCATCAATCTCGTGCTCGATTTTATTGATGATGGCGTCAATTATGATGTCAACTACCCGCTGGAATACGACCCCAAAGGGTTCATTGACCGCAAACGCTTTTTGGCCAGCCAACTCTTTGCCACCACCGCTGACAGCTACCACGGGGAGGACTTCATCACTGGCAAGGTAGGCAACCTGGAATTTGAAATGTGCGAGTTGTTTGTCTCAGAAATCTCTCCGGTGAAAAACGGGCTGCAGCAGTTGTTCAAGGGCGTTTTCATGCACGCCACTTTTCCGGAAGAAGCGAAGGGCCGGATCGTCATCTGGCCCAAAAGGTACCGCCACCGGCACTTCCGGGCTATCCGGGACTTCAGCTGGATGGGGGGCGTTGATGTGAGTGACGAAATCCTTAACCCTGAATTCCGGGAAGTCTATCTTGCTTATGCTACCAACAGGACGCACGTCATCGGCATCCTTTCCGAGCCCATGCAGCAAGCCATCGTAGATTTCAGAAAAGCGACAGGCAAGGAAATCTACATGTCGTTCATCAACCGGGAAATCTACGCTGCCGTGACCGAAGACAAAGACCTGCTGGAGCCCCACATTCTGCGCTCTAACCTCAGCTTTGAGCTGATCCGGGAGTTTTTTAGCGACATCCACATGTTGCTCGAAATTGCCGAAGACTTTGACCGCACGCATTAGCCTGTCGACACTTCAGCCCTCTTTCAGAATGAGCAGGGGCACGGGTGTATTGAACACCTTTCGGGTCGTGGCACTTACGTGGAAGACTTCCTCCAGGAAGCCCCTGCGCCGCCGCACCATCACCAGCAACTGCGCGCCACAGTCCACTACAAAGTTGTTGATGCTTTCATTGACGTTTTCTTCTTCGAGCTCGTAGTGGAAGGAATGGTCAATCCCACTAAGCGCCTCGTCCACGCTGGGGTCGATGCCATCCTGTTCAAAGGCAGCCGACTGATGAAAAACACAGACCGGTGCATCAAATGCTTTGGAAACTGCGGCCAGCGGCTTTACCATTTCGCGGTCTTCCAGCCCTTCCTCATCAATGGCCAGCACAATCTTTTCCACCGGGGAGTACCGGTAGCCGGCAGGGACTGCAAGCACCGGCACCTCCGTCTGTTTGAGGACGGCATTCGTGGTGCTGCCGAAAAAGATCTCCTGCAAACCCGAGGCGCCCTGCGTACCCATCAATATAAGGTCGTACCGGTTGCGCCGGGCAAAGTCGGTAATCAGGTCTACGGTGGGGCCTCTTAGGATTTGGCTGTCAATCGTGACGCCATTTTGGAGCCGGGGCTCTACTGCTTTTATGGCGTCCAGGGACTGGTCTACGGCGTCTTTTTTCATGAAGTCGCTGACCGAGACGAACATGCCCGCGTTGCTGTGCACTTCGTAAGTGTGCAGCAAAGTCAGCTCCACATTGCCTATGGCATTGGCCAGCCCGACTCCGTACTGAAGGGCGCCCATGGCATTGGAAGAGAAATCGGTTGGAATCAGTATTTTTCTCATAGTACTGGCGTTTTGGAAAGGATTCAACATCAATTTAAAGGGGTCTCATCAGACCAGGACATGACATCAATCAAGGCAGAGGGGTGACATTTGTCATCATTTCCCAACAGCCTTACCTGTTAACTTGCCTGCTGATTTTGCCCTGACTAAGCCATTATCGCAAATACCAATTTCACGTACAAGCATTTTGAGCCAATTATTTAAATCTTTAGTGCCCGAAGAAGCAGCCCTTCAGTTGGAGGCCATTATTCAGTCTGCAACCGATGGTATCATCTCTATTGATGCCAGAGGGCGCATGGTTTTAGTCAATCAGGCCGCTGCTCAACTTTTTGGGTATTCAAAAGCTGAAATGCTCGGGCAAAGCATCAATATGCTCATGCCCGCCCACCATGCCCAACAGCATGACAACTACATTGCGCGCTACATGAAAACCGGGGAGGCCCAAATCATTGGGATCGGCCGTGAAGTAATGGCGCAGCGCAAAGACGGCTCCCAATTCCCGATAAGGCTTAGTATCAGTGAAGTAAAAATGGGGGAACGCCGCTTATTCACCGGCATCGTCCACGACCTCACCCAGCAAAAGACTGCAGAGTCAGCCCTCCAAAAGGAGAAGGAGCGCGCCCAACGGTATTTGAATATCGCTAATACGATCATTGTTATTCTGGACCGCGACGGCAAAATAAAACTGCTCAACGAAAAGGGCCGGAGAATCCTCGAGGTGGAACCCGGCGAAGCTATCGGCAAAGAATGGGTGGACCATTTCATACCCGACAGCTACCGGAGTGAGGTCAAAGTGGTCTTCCGCGCCCTGATGGATGGCAGGGACATTGAGTACTACGAGAATTACGTACAGTCGGCTTCCGGAAAGCAGCACCTCGTGGCCTGGCACAACACGTTGCTCAGAGACGATGACGGGCACATTACCGGCACCCTCAGCTCTGGCATAGACATCAGTGCGCAACGGGAAGCAGAAGACCGGATCATCCGGCTCAATCAGGAGCTGGAAAAGCGGGTCGCTGCCCGTACAGAGGAGCTTGCCGAAGTGGTCAACCAACTGCTGGGCATCAACAAACAGCTCAAGCATGAGATCAGGGAGCGGGAAACCGCTGAGGCGGCACTGAAAACCAAAGAAAAGCAGCTAACCACAGCCCTGGAAAAGGAAAAAGAGCTGAACGAGCTCAAATCCCGGTTTGTCTCCATGGCCTCCCATGAATTCCGGACGCCGCTGAGTACGATCCTGTCTTCTGCCGACCTTATCGAAGCTTACCCGAACGAAGCGCAGCAAAACAAGCGGCTTCGGCATACCCAACGAATCAAAACCTCGGTCGCCAACCTGACCAGCATTCTCAACGACTTCCTGTCGCTGAGCCGGCTGGAGGAAGGCAAGCTGAGCTTCAACCCTTCCGAGTTTGAGCTTACAGAAGTCTGGAAGGAAGTGGAAGAGGGCGTGCAGGGCATGCTCAAGAAAGGGCAACAGCTGAATATCAAAGGCCTTGAGCAAATTCCCGGCCTGAATACGGACCGGAGAATCCTGCAGAATATTTTCTACAACCTCCTTTCCAATGCCATAAAGTACAGCGGGGAAGGGCAGCCGATCGACTGTAGGGTGGAAAGACAAAACGGGGAATTGAAAGTCGCCATACAGGATTATGGCATCGGCATACCGGAATCTGAACAGCAGCACCTGTTCACCCGTTTTTTCAGGGCGCACAATGTAGAGAACATACAGGGCACGGGGCTCGGGCTCAATATCGTCAAAGGCTACGTAGACTTACTGGGCGGGCGTATTTCTTTTGAAAGCGTGCCCGAACAAGGCTCCACATTCAGGGTAACGATCCCTCTAAAGCACCACTAAGAGCCTGTTTGGACTTTAGTAATCGGGCTGCGAACAGCACTTTTTTGCTTATACTTCGTTCCGAAAATCCTCATTTAGCTAAGGCTAAACTCCGGTTTTCGTGCCTTGTCTAATCAAAAAATTGCAAGTTCTCGCCTAGAAGACCAAAATCCCAACAGGCTCTAAACAACACACAGCAGCCTGCAAGCCATGACAACAGGTACCCGCTTCATTTAAAGAACCGGTATTCTAATTATATTTGAGGACTGTAACCAGATAAAAAACAGCGATGAAAAAGATCCTAGTCATTGAAGATAATGAGGAAGTACGTGAAAACCTGGAAGAAATCCTTGAGCTTTCCGGCTATCAGGTCACGACTGCCGAAGACGGCAAGGTAGGGGTGGAGAAAGCCCTGACCAATCCGCCGGACCTCATCCTGTGCGATGTGATGATGCCACACCTGGACGGGTTTGGCGTGCTCAATATCCTTAGCAAGAAGAGTGCGACTTCCAATGTGCCATTCATTTTCCTCACCGCAAAAACGGAAAAATCGGACTTCCGCCGGGGCATGAACCTTGGGGCCGACGATTATGTCACCAAGCCTTTTTACAAAGACGAGCTGCTGGATGTCATTGAAACCCGCCTGGAAAAAAGCGAACGGCTCAAAAAGCAATTTGACAAAACCGAGCAGGGCCTCACGGCTTTCATCAATGAGGCGAAAGGGTACGAAGAACTCCGTAAGCTGTCGGATGAGCGAAAAGTCAAACACTACAAGCGGCGCGACCTCATTTTCGAAGAGGGAGACTACCCCCGCTATCTCTACTTTGTCAAATCCGGCAAAGCAAAAGTCTTTAAGACCAACGAGGACGGAAAGGAGTACATCATTGAAATCTGCAAGGAAGGGGACTTCTTCGGTTACCTGGACCTGCTGAAAGAAGAAAAATACACAGAGTCGGCAGCCGCTATGGAAGAAACGGAGATTAGCCTGATCCCCAAGGAGGATTTTTCAAAGCTGCTGAATGCCAACCGGGACGTAGCATCCCAAATGATTAAAATGCTGGCCAGCAACGTCACGGCCAAGGAAGAACAGTTGCTCAACCTGGCGTACAACTCCGTACGGCGGCGTGTGGCGGATGCCATCCTGCTCCTACACGAAAAGCAGGGCGAAGGCAACATCAGCATTTTGCGCGATGACCTGGCGCGCATCGTGGGGACTGCCAAGGAGAGCGTCATCCGCATGCTCACTGAGTTCAAAGAGGATGGCTACATTGAGGTGATTGACGGCGCGATCAAGATCGTTGATCCGGAGGGGCTCCGCAACATGCATGCTTAGCCAGTCACCATACGCATGTAACGGAAGAAGCAGCTGAACGTACGTTCAGCTGCTTCTTTCAGTTTGGCCTAAAACGCTGGGACTATTGCCCCAGAATGTAGCGTATGCCTACACCTGCGTAGCCAGCACCGAAACCATTGCTATAACCGTTGACGAAAAACGTGGGCACCCAGTCAACGCTTATATTAACGGGGACATCATCAAATGCATAATCCAGTCCCAGGTAGCCTTGTAATCCGATGGACGATGAAGAATTGTTATCATCAAGAAAGGGATCATTGAAGTTCCAGAATAGAATGCTCGCTCCGGCACCGTAGTACCAGTACAGGCCCTCTACCCCATCAATGTCTAGTGGATTGTGAATTTGGTAACCCGCGCTGATGTTTACCCAACGCCCGTAGCCCCAGCCACGTGTTCCGACGTAGGCTTCTACAGCGTGCCCATTATCATTCAGGAAGTGCTTAAGAGAAACAGAAAGTGGATAACCAAGCCGGGCCCCCACAGCAGTGCGGTATTCCTGTGCAGTAGCAGACTCAGTAATCAACATAAAGCTGAAGAGCAATGGCAAGAAAAACAATAGCCTTTTCATAGTAAAAAGTTTATGGTTAATTAGGATTAAACTTTTTATCCGATTCACATTATGATCCGTAAGACTATCCCGTTATTTGCACATCAAATATAGACGTTTCATTGGAATAACGATAAATCAGGTGCTTTTTTCTCTCTTTACTTACATAAGCCTGACGAGCTGCTCAATCTCATACAGGTCGGGAATGCTCTCCAGGAAATTAGCATCCTTGCAGGACAACTCCAGGTGAATGACCGTCTGTCCATCCTCCGACAAGCCGTAAATGTGCTTCCTGAAAAAATCATAGTAGCGGACCCGCTCCCGCTCCGTGTAGGTTCGTGCAGGTTGCCCGCCCAAGGTGGTTGCGGCAGTGGCTTTTTCCAAATTTGCGCCCACCCAGCCTTCCAGCGTTTGCCCGTTGGCAGGCAGGAATTCGTACACTACCCGGGACTGCCCGTAATCGCCTTGCTTGTACAGCTTTTGAATGCTTCTTTCCAGTTGCCAGCCCTTTGGATAGGTCAGAACGAGCCCATATTCCACCGTATCCGCCAGGTAATCCGCCTCTAGTTCCGCAGGCGAAGGCAATACCGGCGGATGCGCCTGCCCCCGGGCATCGAGGTATCCGAAGCGGTCATCAGAGACGAATTGCGCCAAAGCATTGTTTTCCGACAGTACCTGACAGAGTTCCTGCGTGGTGGTATAATCCCCACACCCTTTAAGCATACGGTACGTCAGGGGAGCCAATCGCTCACCGGTAGTCCGCAGCAGGCCAAAGCGCCCCTCCTGCTGCCCTACAAGCACGCCCTTCGCCAATGCCCGCAAATGACCGTAGACAGGCTCTATGACCAATTGCCCCTCCCGGTTGATAAAGCCCCAGTTGTTGTCCGGTGTCCGCACCAGGTAGCCGTCCAGGTCAACCGGAATGAGGCCGGCGTACTTTCCCGGGCTGACCACCCACTGCCCTTTGGCATCCATGACACCAGTCTGCCCGTCCACTTTTGCCATCGCCTGATCGCCGTGGAAGAGGTAGATGAGGTCAAAGGCCGGCTTAATCAGCATGCCGCCCCGCGTATCCACCATGCCCATTTTCCCACTTTCATAGGCCCAGTAGCTGTAGTCATCACGGGGGGTAAGCCGCTCATAGGCAAATGGCACGAGGGTATCACCTGACAGGTGCAATATACCCTGCCTTCTATTGCGCTGAGCCAGCAAAAGGCTGTCGCCTAAATATTCCAGTTTCTCAAAGTAGATGGGGAATAGCGCTTTCCCGTCCGTTTGTACCAGACCGTACCGTTCTTCCAGCTTGACCAGCGCCAGGCGGGGGTGCACCGGCTCAACATCATCGTATTGAGCAGGGAGCACCACGCGGCTACCCCCATCGTGCAGCCCGGTCCAGCCTTTTTCCGTGAAGGCTTGTAAGTGGGCGGCGTTGGCAGCATCACGCCAGCGCCTAAGCTTGCGGGGTACTTTCTCTAAGGCATTTAGCCAGACCCAGTCTTCCTGCGTGCCATCCGCTGCAGCCACCTGCCAGCCCCAGGGCTGCCTCGACTGAACCTGATAAGCCAAAGGTTCCCGCTGATCAGCACGCTGAATGCTTAACATCTCCCCTTTTAGCTGCCATCTGCCGGTTGTTGGTTGTTCGCTACGCCCATCCCAGTAGCGGGCATGGCCGTTTTCTGCCAGCAGCCAGTATTCGGCACCGCCCTGCACAGCCATCCAGTCAGAGGCATCCTCCGCTGCCTGCACCGTACGCCGCTCTATCAGTTGCTGCTGTCCGGATAGCCGGTTGTGTACCAACTGCCGGTCCCAATGGCCAGACTTATCCCATCGGTAGTCATACGTCCGCCAGGCGGCCAGTTTCCCCTCATGAAGCCAGGCTTCTGCCACCGGCCAGCCTTCTGCATTGAGCAAATAAGCAAACGCCCGCTGCCCATCTGTGCTGACCAGCGAAAGGCGGCGAGCTTCGGGCATGCCGGCAAAGCCAGGCATTAAGGTGAGCAGGCTGTCCATCACTGCGCTTGGTGCGGTGATTAACCTGAGGGCGCTGGCATCGTAAAACAACCCGGCCGTGCCAGGCACCCTGTCCCACGGCTGCCCCGTGGAGAGCCGGGCCTGCTTTGCGCCCCCTTCGCCCATTTCCAATGCCCACTTTTGGGTTGCCCCGTAAACAGGCATACGGGTTACCTGTAGCTTGTCCGCGCCATCGGGCCGGCTGCAAAGGACTTCCGACAGGGTGGCCTGCTCAAAATGCCATGCCCCGGTCTGTTCAGTGACCGTACGGGCCAGCCAATAGGCCTGCACACCGGGCACATCTGCCGAATAGAGCCACTGAGGGGCCGCTTGCGCTAAGATGCCCGCGAAAGACAAGTGAAAAAAGGCGGCGGTAAAAAGGGCCGCCCGAAGCGAATTGCTCATGTGTTCAAGATTTTCTCTTACCAAAACAAATCGGCAGCAATGCCGTCTGCCATAAAACGGTGGGTACCGGGCAGCCAGTATTTGCCATCCGCTGAAGCCACCTGCCCTGCGGCCTCAAAACGGGCAACTTCCCGCTCAAAGTGTGCCGCGTATTCCACTCCAAAACGGCTCCGGATAGTGCCTAAACTAACCCCCCAAACGGTCCGAAGGCCGGTCATCACATATTCGTTGTACTGATCGGCGGTGCTGAGTTCCTCCTTTTCAAACAGCCCCAGGCGGACAGCATGATCCAGGTCAGGTGCCGTCATCGCTTTGAGGTACTTCGCGTTATTGGCCACATTCCACTGCCGGCTACGCCCGTTGAAGCTGTGGGCGGAGGGGCCGATGCCGAGGTAGGGCTCCCCTTTCCAGTAACTGCTGTTGTGCACGGCGTAGCGCCCGGGCAGAGCAAAATTAGACACCTCGTACTGCTCGTACCCTGCGGCACTTGTCAGCTCTACCAGCATCTCAAAGTGCCGGGCAGCGGCAGCTTCTTCTACCGGGGGGACTTTCCCTTTTCGCACAAAATAGTCGAGAGCAGTCTGCGGCTCTACGGTCAGGGCGTAGGCGGAAAAGTGGGGCACTTGGGCTTCCAGAACGGCCCGCAAGTTGGCAGCCCAGTGCGCATCGGGCATGGTGGGCGCTCCGTAGATGAGGTCAACGGTGAGGTCGCGGAAGCCGGCGGCGCGGGCGCGTTCCACACACTGACGGGCTTCGGCGGCATTGTGTGCCCGGTTGAAAAAGGTTAGGTCTACTTCGTAAAAAGACTGAATGCCAATGCTCAGCCGGTTGACAGGCGACGCGCGCAGGGCTTGCAGCTTTTCCGGTGTGAGGTCATCGGGGTTGGCCTCAAGGGTGATTTCCGCATCCGGTGCGAGCTCGAAGTGCCGGGCAACGGCGTCGAAAAACGCAGCCAGTTCCTCCGCTTCCAGCAGGCTGGGCGTCCCCCCGCCAAAGTATAGGCTTTGCAAAGGCTCCTGTGGCAGGTAATCCGCGCGCCAGTGCAGCTCCTTCAGCATGGCTTCCACTACCTGCGACTTGTACTTCAGCGAGGTGGAGAAGTGGAAATTGCAGTAGTGGCAGGCCTGCTTGCAAAATGGAATATGGAAATAAATACCCGGCATGTGCAATAGTTTAGGCCTCTAAGAACGATTCCAGGGCTTCCAGTAGTGCCTTCGGTGCCTCGGCATGCACCCAATGCCCGGCCTTGCCGATGGTCTTGAGCTGGTAATTGGGGAAGTGGGCTTCCAGGTCAGGCAGGTCGCTGTCCTGAATATAATCGGAGCGACCGCCACGCACAAACAGCGTGGGGCCTTCAAAGGGCGGGTGCTGACCGGGCAAAGCATCCAGGATATCAGCATAGTGGTTCCAAAGGGCATCCAGGTTCATTTTCCAGCGGTAAGCACCAGATTTGCTGCGGGTCAGGTTTTTTAACAAAAACTGCCGGATGCCAAGGCTTTTGATCTGCGCTTTTAGCATATCCTCGGCTGCTCCCCGGCTGTCGATCGCGGACAGGTCCAGGCTTTGCAGGGCTTTGAATATCTCCTCATGCCCGCCGGTATAGGCTTTGGGGGCAATGTCCACCACAATCAATTTGTCCACCATGTCCGGGTAA
>JANSXW010000292.1 GCA_024742755.1 bacterium
AGTGCCTCTTTCATTGGGCTGGTGTATGACATGAAGATAAGGCACGGTAGCAAATACATTACTATAAATTTTACAGTCTGGCCCAAGTTGAAGGTTTCCAAAGGTAATAGCATAATTATCCAGAAAGCCATCATACACCGCAACGACAACACCAGAAGCTTCAATATCCGGTGCCATGAGGTCAAACTGCATAATGGTATCAAAGGCGCTGACGTAGCAGAGCTCTGAGCTGGGGGAGAAGGCTACCCCACCCCGTGCATGCACGTCTGGTATGGGGATATGCTGAAACGCACTAAGGGCCCCGGCCTGCCGGTCGAATTCCATGAGGAAGAGCCCATCGGCACTGTAGCGTGCGTAGTAGCGGCCATCGGGGGAGAAGTTGGCCTGCCCGCCTGAAGAGCCACTGCTACTGCTTATATTACCTATAACCTGGGTGTGCGAAAAAGAGGGCCCACTACTATCGAACAGGAAAAAAACATACTCATCTGATTGGTCCAGGGCATTGACAATCCACCAGTCTTCACCATTGGCGTGCTTCACAGCGGTTAATTGCCCGTATACCGTAGGCTCTTCAAAAAGGGCAATATTTTTCTCCACCACTCGGCCCAGCCCCTGATTGGCGCTCATGTCCACTACGGAATAAAGGATACGGTCGGTGATGACATCAAAGACCGGTTCTTCCTGATAAATGATCCGCTTGTGGAAGAGGTAGTAGAGGCTGTCGCTGCCGGGCATGGGCAGGATTAAGCTGCTTTGGCGGCCGGCGGTGTAGCCAATTAGGCCACATTGAATCTGGTGGACAGCCCCTGGATTGATACTGTCGCCGTTTTCCATGATGTTTTCTGCCATATTGTAAATATGACAGCCATCGGTATAAAAAGCAGGGCTGCCATTTTTGTCCGAAATGGATGCACTGCTGATATAGAGATTTGCAGTTATAGGGAAGGGGGCTACTTCGGGGGGCATTTCATTGAAGTTAAGAACCATGCCTTCATAGCCTATTGGGTTTTCACTATTGTAGCCCATAAGCCACGCAAAATCATGCTTTTGAGCATTTGCAGTGGTCAGAGCAAGCAAAAATAAAGGTAGAAGTATTTGTTGAAGCCAGTGTTTCATGTTTTACGCTTTATTCAACAAGGGCTATCCAAGACATTACTGGATAGCCCTTGGTTATGATCTTATAATTTCACCAACTTCTTCACGCCCGTTATTCCGTCAACTCCTGTCACCCTACAGAAGTAAGTCCCACCGGGCAGAGCCGCTGTTTCCAGCAGGATATGCTGTGCGCCTTCTCCTGCCGTTTGTTGCAGTACCGGCTGCCCCTGAAGGCTGTAGAGGGTGACGCTTGCCCTGCCGGAAATCGGGGTACTGAACTCCAGCACCGTGAGGCCGGAGGTGGGGTTGGGGTAGAGGCTAAAGCCCGGCCCACCCGGTAGCGGCACAGCAGGCGTACTCACCACCGTCTCGCAGGGCGGAGGCGGTGCCTCGCCGGGGATTAGGGGGCCGAGGCGGTAGTTGGGGAAGTGGGGGAGTGTCCTGAGGTGCCTATATGGCAAGTCTATTGCATGCTGTTCAACATTACAATTAGATCCTCTGGTATCGGGATTGTGGATTACATGTAGAACATCTACAGCGGCGAACGTATTTATATAAATTTTGCAATCAGGAGCGAGTTGCGCGTTATAAAAAGTAGTATTAAAGATGGATTGATATCCATCATAGACTGCAACAACTACAGCGGATTCGCTAAAATTATCAGCTTCAAGATCGAATTGAAAAATAGTATCATGTGCACTTACATAGAGTAGCTTAGAGTTTGGTGAAAATGCTAAGCCATTCGATAAGTCTTCATTTGGTATCTCAACAGAAACTGGAGAGCTCAATTCTCCAGACAGCCTATCAAAGTCAAGAACAACGAGTCCGTTTTTTGAATTATATCGTGCGTATTTGGAGCCATCTGGAGAAAAATATGCCTGACCACCATCCTTCAGAACAGGTCCTATTGATTGGCTCACTATATTTATCCCCTCCCCATGGCAGTGCATTGTAAAATATGTATTGCTTTGAAAGGATGGAGAAATCAACCACCAGTCTTTACCATTAGCGTGTTTAACTGCAGTTAATTCTCCATAGGTTAAAGCAGTATCAAGCACCAATTTTTTTTTCTCTATGATTAGTCCATCTTCTTCAGCACCATTGGGGAATGAAATTGTTGTTCGCAATAGCTTCTCTGTCGAAATGGATATATCAGGATTGTCTGAATAAGATATATTCTTATAGAATAGCCAAACGAGTTCAGATGTATCAGGATGTGGAAGGGCAATTACACTTTGGTGCCCAGCGGTATAGCCAAGACCCTCGCCCCCACAATGCAAATCAAAAACTTCGCCATAGTTTAAGCTATCTCCAGAACTCAAAATTTCATGGTTACTTCCATAAACATCACAGCCATCTGTATAAAATAGTAATTTGCCTGTTGAGTCAGCGAAAGTGCAGTTTGAGGAGTTTAAACTACAGCCAATTTTCAAATTAGAAACAGCTACATCTAAAGCATTAAAATCGAGTAATACTCCTTCCACACCATCTATACCTAGTTGACTATCGTAACCAAATAACCATTTGTAGTCGTGTTTTTGCGTTTTTCCCGTTGCAGCGCTCAGTAAGAAAACTACAACATATAGGTATGTCTTCATGGCAGATTTCTTCTATTGTAGGGCTATCCGAGAAGTTACTGGATAGCCCTTGGTTATGATCTTATAACTTCACCAACCTCTTCACGCCCATCACTCCATTAGCTCCCATCACCTTGCAGAAGTAAGTCCCACCAGGCAAAGCTGCTGTTTCCAGCAGGATATGCTGTGCGCCTTTTCCTGCCGTTTGTTGCAGTACCGGCTGCCCCTGAAGGCTGTAGAGGGTGACGCTTACCCTGCCGGAAATCGGGGTACTGAACTCCAGCACCGTGAGGCCGGAGGTGGGGTTGGGGTAGAGGCTAAAGCCCGGCCCACCCGGTAGCGGCACAGCAGGCGTACTCACCACCGTCTCGCAGGGTGGAGGCGGTGCCTCGCCGGGGATGAGGGGGCCGAGGCGGTAGTTGGGGAAGTGGGGCAGCATGCTATAGTTCCTATAGGGCAATATTACGCCCCTTTGCTCCACTTGACAGGCGGTGCCTCTTTCATTAGGCTGATGTATG
>JANSXW010000221.1 GCA_024742755.1 bacterium
CAACCTCCCGGGCTTCAGCGTGGCGGGCAACGTGGCGAACCCGAGCCCGGGCTTTGTCACCATCAACTGGTTTGAAAACAGCCTGACGCCCATCACCCTGCCCAATGGCAGTGTGCTGCTGGAAGTGTGCTTTGACGCGATCGGCTCCGGAACGACAGCAGTAGAGATTACCTCTGATGTGGCAGCGATCGAGTTTTCGGATATCAATGAAAATGTCATTCCGCTGGTTGCGAATGATGGCACAGTGACCATCAACGGCGGGCCTCCCTCTGATGACCTTACCGTTTCCGTAGGCAGCGCCTCCGCTAACCAGGGACAAACCGTCTGCGTACCTGTCACAGTAGACAACTTCACAGACCTGATCGGCATGTCCTTCACGGTGAGCTACGATGAGTCGTTGCTGACCTATACCAACGTTCAAAACCTGACTACCAACCTCCCTGGCTTTAGCGTAGCTGGCAATATTGGCAACCCAGGGCCAGGACAGGTCACGGTCAACTGGTTTGAGAATAGCCTGACCCCTACTTCGTTGCCAAACGGTACCGTGCTCTTCGAAGTGTGCTTCGAAGCATTGGGCGGTGGCTCAGCAGCGGTAGATGTCACTTCTGAGGTTGCTGCTATCGAATTCTCAGATGCCGATGAAAATGTTATTCCTCCGGTTATCAATAATGGCACCATTACCATTTCGGGCGACCCTACACCAACGGGGCTATTCCTGACGATTGATGATCAGACCGTTGATCCCGGCGATCAGTTTTGTACGTCTGTGAAGGCTTTCAATTTTGAAGGCGTGGTGGGCATGTCCTTTACCATCAGTTACAACCCTAACGTGCTGACGCTTGATGACATCAACAGCCTTACTTCCAATTTGCCGGGTTTCACAGAAGCCGCAAACATTGGTACGCCGAGTGCCGGCTTTATTACCGTCAACTGGTTTGAGAACAGCCTGACGCCTATGGATCTTCCGGATGGGGAAGTCCTTTTTGATATTTGCTTCACGGCAACTGGCAGCGGTATTACTTCTGACATTGAATTCACTTCAGATGTAGCCGCTATTGAGTTCTCTGATGCGAACGAAGATATTATCCCTTTTGACAGTGACCCTGGCACCATTACCTTTACAGGTGTGACGACAGACCTGACCCTCACGGCAGGCAGCATTGATGTAGAGCCTGCGGAGTCTTTCTGCGTTCCGGTTACGGTCCAGAATTTTGAGGACATCGTCGGCATGTCTTTCACGCTTAACTATGATGAGACGCACTTGTCTTTTGACCAGGTCACTAACCTGACCACCAACCTGACTGGTTTTACAACCGCCGCCAATATTGGCAATCCAAGTGCCGGCTTCATTACCGTCAACTGGTTTGAAAACAGCCTGACGCCCACCTCACTCCCGGACAATGAAGTACTCTTTGAAGTCTGCTTCACCGCGCTTGGGGTAGATGGGTCGTGCTCGGACCTTGAATTTACCTCTGATGTAGCCGCTATCGAATTCTCCGATGCGGATGAGAATGTCATTCCTGCCTTCTTCGAGGACGGTGCAGTCTGCATAGAGGACAGCGTTCCGGGTCAAGTGCAGGTAGAAGTTGGGGATGCCTCAGTAGACCTTGATGCCGCCGTATGCGTGCCGGTTTCAGTGGATGCCTTTACGAACATTACCGATTTTGGCTTTACACTGGAGTATGATGCAAACGAACTGCAGTTCGATAACCTCGATGCCATCACCTCCATGCTGCCTAACTTCACAGGTGCCAATATCAACACTGCAATGCCAGGCATCATTTCAGTATCCTGGAGTGGTGGTGCCACTACATTAGCTAATGGCACGGTACTTTTCGATTTGTGCTTTACAGCAATTGGCACAGAAGACACTTGCTCAGACATCGTCATAACAGGCTCCGCTGAGCCCATCAACTTCAACAGTAGCACACTGGGAACCCTTAGCTTCAGCGGGGAAGAAGGCACCATTTGTATCAACTCTGCCTTTGATGGCTTCCGGCTTTCTATCCCGGATCAGACGGTGCAGCCCGGCGAGCAGGTATGCGTGCCGGTCAATGTGCTGAACTTCGTGGATGTGGTTGGTTTTGCCTTCACGATCAATTACGATCAAACCCAGCTGAGCTTCCAGAACATCAGCAGCCTTAACCCTTCGATTCCGGATTTCTCACTGGCAGGCAACTTCGGTACGCCCACCCAAATCGGAGCAGGCAATATCTCGGTGAACTGGTTTAGCCAGTCCATTACACCGGTTAACCTGCCAAATGGAGCGGCACTTTTTGAAATCTGCTTCACCGCTATTGGCGATGACGGCGATGTGTCCGACATTACGTTCTCCAGTAGTGTGACCCCAATTGAGATATCAGACAGCAACGGCGACATCATCCCATTCAACAGCCTGCCTGGTACGATTACGATATCTGCGGTGCAGCCTCCAGGCATTGCACAGGTGAATATTACCGATGTAGACTGTTTTGGAGAGACAACAGGTGCCATCGCGCTGACCGTTAACGGTGGTACAGGCGGCCCCTACAGCTACAATTGGAACAACAACGCCACAACAGCTACCATCAACAACCTTGCTGCCGGCAGCTATACCGTTACGGTTACCGATATGGGGAGTGGAGGCTTGACTACAACGGCTACCTACACCGTAGATGGCCCATCGAGCGCCGTTTCATTGAGCGGAGGTGTTACTGCACCGACCTGTTTAAATGGAACCAATGGTGCGATTAACTTGAATATTTCCGGTGGCAACCCGGGCTACACCATCTCATGGGACAGCGGCATTCAGTCCGGCCAGACCAACCCAAGTAACCTTCCGGGCGGCACCTACTGTGTCACCGTGACCGATGAGAATGGCTGTACTGCTGAAAATTGCTACAACGTGCCCAACGGTACAGGCCAGGGCGGCACCATCAACTCAACCGTAGAGGACGAAAGCTGTGCCGGCGAAAATGATGGTTCGATTGCATTGTCTGTAAGTGGCGCGGTAGGCACGGCCAATTACTTCTGGAGCACAGCACCCGGTGTTCCGGGCTCCCCAACGCTAAACAACCTTTCTCCCGGCACCTATTCCGTTACGGTACTTGATGACGCAAGCTGCCAGAGCACAGCCAGCTTCCAGATAGACGACGCGAGTCCTATTAACCTGCTGGAAGGCGTAACGGATGTAAGCTGTGCAGGAGAAGCAACGGGTGTGATTAACCTGGCTGTTTCCGGTGGAAACGGTGGCTTCACGTATAGCTGGTCCGGTCCCAACAACTTCTCCAGCAACCAAAGCCTGGTGGCCAACCTGATCGCTGGACAGTATACGGTGGTCGTTACGGATGTGAATAACTGTACGGCATCTGAAGTATACACCATAAACGAACCGAGTGCAGCACTCGCCGTCCAAACCATCGATGCCACACCGATTGATCAGGGATTAGACGGTGCCGTAGACCTGCAGGTGAATGGCGGCACTATGCCTTACACCTACAGCTGGACAGGCCCGGGCAACTTCAACTCTTCCGCTTCCAGCCTTGTCAACCTCAATGAGCAGGGCGAGTACTGCGTGACTATCACTGATGCGAACGATTGTACGACAACTGCCTGTGTTGCCGTTGAACAAGTGCTCCGGATCAATAGCAACATCACCGATGCCTGCTTTGGCGAATCCACAGGTGCAATTGAATTGAGCGCAGACGGAGGGGTGCCTCCGTATACTTATGCCTGGACTGGCACAACCGCAATCGGCGCAACCGCAACCGGGCTTGCAGCAGGTAGCTACTCCGTTACCGTAACAGACAGCAACAACGAAACAGCGAGCATGTCCTTCATCGTGGACGAGTCGCCTGAGATCAACTTCAACCCAACCCTGATCCCGGTCACCGGCGCATCAACCAATACCAATGGTTCCATCACGCTGAACGCCAGTGGCGGCACGAGCCCGCTGACGTACGAATGGAGCGGGCCCAATGGCTTTACGGCTACGGACCCGAGTATTACCAACCTGGGGACCGGCGAGTACTGTGTGACGATCACGGATAACAACTTCAACAACAATTGCAGCAAGGATACCTGCTTCAATGTGTACTTCGCTGACCCAATGGGCGCGCCAGAGATCACAGCGGTAGGCACGACCTGTTCTTACACAGAGGACGGCTCCCTGGAAATCCAAATCAATGGCGGTGTCCCTAATTTCACCATCGAAATAACGGATTCAGAAGGGCAGGTGACACCCTACACGGCTACGGATAATACCTTTACGGTTAATGATCTGCCTCCGGGGTCTACCATGATTGTCATTACGGACTTGCTCGGTAGTGAAACCACTACAACGATTTCCATTCCAAGCCCGGCACCACTTCAGGTCCAGGCACCCGACTACCGGCATGCAACAGAGGGCAATTGCAATGGACAGATTTCCGTGAACATCTCTGGTGGTACACCTCAGTATACGGTCAGCTGGAACAACGGCAGCATAGGGGCAAGCATTGGCGGGCTCTGTGCCGATCAGTGGTACGTCCCAACGGTGACCGATGCCAATGGCTGTATCATCGAGGTGGATTCGATCTTCATCAACAACTTCGATGTGCAAGTAGGCGACGTAGAATTTACCAGCTGCCCGGATGACACCAATGGCGCTATTGACATAGACGTAGTTGGTGGTGATCCGAACTACACCTTTGTCTGGAATGATGCCAACGGCAATCAGGTTTCTAACGAAGAAGACCCCACAGGGCTTATGGCGGGCACTTATACACTGATCATCACCGAGGCATCAGGCAACATGCTGACCCGTCAGGTGGTCATCGAGACAGAGTCTGCGCTGGCCGTAGCGATCACTTCGGATGAGAACTACAATGGTTTTGATGTGAGCTGCCCGGATGCTGCGGACGGAGCACTGAGCGCTACAGCAACAGGCAGCAGCGGTTACCTGTACGAGTGGACCAATGTGGAAACAAGCATGCTGGTCGGCACCGGACAGCATATCGAAAACCTGCCCGCAGGCACTTACCAGCTAATGGTACAAGATGAAGTAGGCTGTACATCAACGAATCAGATCGAGCTCACTGCACCCGATACCATCGAGGTAGAAGCCTTCATTCAGGATGTGCTTTGCCACGACGGCAGGAACGGTGCCATTACTGTAAATGTAGATGGTGGCATTGAGCCACTGGATTACTTCTGGAGCAACGGTGGTTTTGGCAACCGCATTGCCCAACTCGAGCCGGCAGCGTACTCCGTGACGGTCCTCGACGGCAACAATTGCCAGCAGACCGCTACTTTCGAGGTGGAAAACCCGGCACCGATTACCGTCACCTTTGAGACGGAACCCGCCACAGAAGGCTGTAACGGTTCCGTGGAGGCCATCGTGGACGGCGGTACTGGCCCTTACACTTTCAACTGGGGACAGTCCGACCTACAGGATGCACAGCTGCTTGATCTTTGCTTCGGCGAGTACTTCCTTCAGGTGCGCGACCGGAATGGCTGCCTTTCTGAGAATATTTCTGTTCGGGTGGAAGACCGGCGCTTCCCTTGTTTCTCAGACCGTATTATCCTTACACCAGACAACGACGGTGCCAATGAGGAATTCATCATCCTTTGTGTTAATGAATTCCCGGACAACCACCTGCAGATTTTCAACCGCTGGGGACAGTTGGTATTCGAAGCGAATAACTATGACAATACCTGGAACGGTGTCACTCAGGATGGCGCACCACTGCCGGAAGGGCCGTACTACTACGTACTGGATTACACCGACCCGGAAGGCAACCCTCGTCAGCAGCGAGGCTCACTGACTATTCTTCGTGAAGATTAATAAAGATATGCGGAGCAGGCGGCTTCCGGCCCCTGCTCCATTCTTCAACCCTCAACCGATTTGACGATGAAAAGTAAATTTCTACTCCTCCTTTTTGGCTGCCTGGCGACCTGGCAGCTGGCAACGGCTCAGGATGAAGCCATTTTCGGCCATTACAACCTCACGCCGGTTTTGATTAACCCCAGTGCGGTCGGCTTTGACAACTCCTATCAGTTGCAGCTCAATGCCCGGGCACAGTGGTCGGGTTTTTCAGATGCCCCCACCACGTATGCGGCGCAGTACAACGGTCCGCTGGGAGATAACTTTGGACTGGGCGTAGGCGTACTGACCGAGTCTGCTGCTCAATTGCAGCGCCTGCGTGCACACCTGAACTATGCCTTTCGCTTTGATATCAGCGACAACATCAAACTGGCGGCAGGATTTCAGGCAGAATACCAGCAAATGACGCTGGACAACAGCGTTATGACCAACAACTTTGTTGATTTTAACGATCAGCTGGTACAGGACTTTATGAATGGCGAAGGCGAGTTCGATGCTGCCTTAGGGTTCTTCAGCTCCTTTGGTGAAAATACGCGGGTAGGGCTCTCTTTCACAAACCTGGTCCGCTCCCGCATTTCCCAGGACACGGATGAGTCTATCCTGGAGTACTACACCTTCTTTGCCAGCCACAGGATGGAGGTGGAGGACCTGGACTTCTCCTTTGAACCTTCTGTTATGCTGCGGAACGTCCGGGATGTGCCTTCGCAGATTGACATCAACCTCATGGCGCGGTTCATGGACAATCAGCTGACCACCGGCTTGTCATACCGTTCATTGGGCGCATTGGGCATTCTTTTGGGTACTCAGCTGTCAATGGGGGCGACCAGCAATATTCAGATTTACTATAGCTACGATGTATTCTTCCAGCAGTTCCAGAGCTACAATAATGGCTCCCACGAAATTAGCCTGATCCTGGGCTTTGAGCGGGATACCAAGAAGCGCCGCCGTTATTAGTGGCTGATTCCGGGGAGGGTTGAATATTTGGCAAGGTGTTTGCTGTACAAATTACCGAATAGGTTAGGATCGCCGCAGTCAATGGGCTGCGGTAATGTCTTGCTACATCTTAATTCGGTAATATTAGTGAAACACTTCAAAAATACAGGCAGCTTAAAATGTTATGCTGCCGGGCAAATGATTGCCTGAAACGAATTTTGATGTAGTTATTTATTCGCCTGCGTGCGGGCCAAGCCTTTAGCTTGCCGCATCCTCCCCCGTCCGGAAACTTCCGTGGGATATCCGGGCCGGGGGAGGAAGTAGGTTTTTGGAAATCAGGAAAACTTTTCCTGAGACAAATTGAAACTTTTCAAATTTGATTCCGTAAACCTATATACGCAGCGCATAATCAGCTGCAAAGATTTAGGCGATTGGATTGTATGTGATTCACAAGAACCGTTTTTCAAGTTTATACTTAAATCGGTTTTTGGGATGGCCTCTCTTCTAACATTA
>JANSXW010000207.1 GCA_024742755.1 bacterium
GGCTGCTCAAGCCAATTTTTGATAGTAATCGATACATAACTTCAGGTTTAGCGGGCCATGAATAGATCAAGGTCTTTGGGCGACAGGTTGGGCGTACCGCCTTCCCGGGTGGCTACCAGGGCTCCTGCGGCGGCGGCAAATGCCAGACAGTGCGGCAGCGGTTTTTGTTTCAAATACTGACTGAGGAAGCCCGCCAGGAACGCATCGCCACTGCCTACGGTATCTTTCACCTTGACAGGGAAGACCGGTTGCTGCAGATAGGTGCCGTCAGGGCTCATCCATGCGGCGCCATCGCTGCCTTTGGTTACGAGAAGCCCCTTCAGTTGGTGGGCTGTGAGGATGGCCTTCATTTGGGCTTTCTCCCCGTCCTGATCGGTATACCAGGCGGCGATAATGGCAAGTTCCTCCTCGTTCATCTTCACCAGGTGGGCACGGCTGAGCAAGTCCCTGAGGCGTTCGGGCGTATAGTGAGGCGGGCGGAGGTTAACGTCGAATACAGCCAGAGTGGCTTGCTCCAGCAAACGCAGCAAGGTGGAACGCGTGCCTTTCTGCCGCGCAGCCAGGCTGCCAAAGACCAGCGCTTCTGCTTTGGATACCGCTTTCTCCGCCGCATCAGATGCAGTAATGAAGTCCCAGGCTACCGGCTGTACGATTTCGTAGGAGGCATGCCCCTTTGCATCAAGGGTAACCTGAACGGTACTCGTAGGCTGTTCGGCATCTTCCTGCACCAGGCTGTGGTCGATCCCCTTGGAATCCAGAAAAGCCCTTAGTTCTTCGCCCAGCGCATCGTGCCCGATCCGGCTGATGAGTTGGGTCTGAAAGCCGAAGTTTCGCAGGTGGAAGGCTACGTTCATAGGGGCGCCACCGGCTTTTTTGCCGGAAGGCAGCATATCCCAAAGGACTTCTCCAAAGCTGACAACACTCATAAACGGCAAGGTTATTTTTTCATCAAACGTTCCTGCAGCTCTTCAAGGGAGACGCCTTTGGTTTCGGGCATCATGAAGGCTACGAACAATAATTGCAAAACCATCAGCCCTGCAAAGAGGGCGAAAATGGCATACTCTTCCATCACTCCGGTGAGGTAGGGGAAAGTGCCGGCGATGAGGGCGGCAAAGACCCAGTGGGTACCGCTGCCCAGGGAGTTGCCAAAACTGCGCACCTCGTTGGGGAATATCTCGGAGATGAATACCCAGATGACGGCCCCCTGACCAATTGCGTGGGAGGCAATGAAGACAAACAGCCAGAACGGCACCGTATACCCACCCGACACTCCGCTGTAAAAGGCATAAGCCACCGCAGACAACGAAACAATATAGCCCAGGGAACCGATGTACATCAGTTTGCGCCGGCCAAAGCCATCAATGAGCGACATGCCGATGAGGGTGAAAACGAGGTTGATGGTGCCAATACCCGTGCTTGCCAGCAGCGCCGCACTTTCTTCCAGCCCTGCCAGTTTGAAAATGCGCGGGGCATAATAAATCACAGCATTGATGCCGGAGACCTGATTGAAAAAAGCAAACAGGAACGCCAGCAGGATGGGGCGGTTATAGATGCCCGACAGGAAAGCCCTGAGCCCTCCGGCGCGGGCATTTTCGTGAGCATGCTCGATGGCTGCCAGTTCCTGATTGGCTGTTTCCGGATTGATGCGCTGCAGGACCTCCAGTGCCTCATCGTGCGCATCCCGTTTGACCACCAGCCAGCGCGGGCTGCGGGGCACTTTCAGAATAAGAAGGACAAAAGCCAGCGCAGGCAGGGTTTCCACACCCAGCATCAGCCGCCAGGAGCCACTGCCGATGAGCCAGTTGGAAACATAGGCGACCATGATGCCCAGCACTATATTGAATTGGAAAAAGGCGACGAGCCGCCCGCGTTGTTCTTTGGGGGCGACCTCGGTAATGTACATGGGGGCGACCACGGAGGAGGCACCCACGCCCAGCCCGCCGATGAACCGGAAAAACATGAGGCTGTACACATCCGGAGCGAGGGCGGAGCCCGCAGCCGAAATCAGGTAAAGCACCCCAATCCAGAACAGGCTGGTTTTCCGGCCGAAGCGCTCGGCGGGCCATCCTCCTAAAAGCGCACCAATAACGGTACCGTACAGGGCCATAGCCACCATTTGCCCAACCATGGTATTGCTGAGCCCCCATACTTTTTGGATGGCGCCTTCTGCACCGGAAATGACGGCGGTGTCAAATCCAAATAAAAAGCCGCCCAGGGCCACGGTAAAGGACCAGAAAATAACGTTTTGGTTTTTCATACACTGCTTTGATTAGACACCCGGATTATTTTGGGAATGCAGTATAAGAAAATTTAATCGGGGTTGGATTGAGGTTGCGCCAATTTATTATTGGTTGGCTACCGTCAGGCCTAGTTCTGCACCTTTATTGAGCATAAACTGATAGGCTTCATCGTAATTGTTGCCCACATCGCCATCCAGGATTGCCTCCCGGATCGCATTTTTGATGATGCCGACTTCCCGGGAAGGGGAAATGCCAAAGGTCTGCATAATGGTCTCTCCGGAAATCGGGGGCTGCCAGTTGCGCAGGTGGTCCTTCTCTTCCACTTCCTGCAGGCGTTCGCGTACCAGCTCGTAGTTTTCCAGGTAGCGCTTCACCTTTTTCGGGTTCTTGGAGGTGATGTCAGCCTCACAGAGTTGCATGAGGTCGTCGATGTCATCCCCGGCTTCGAACAGCAAGCGGCGGATGGCGGAATCGGTGATGTTTTCCTTGGTCAGGCTGATGGGGCGCAGGTGCAGTCGTACCAGCTTCTGCACATACTTCATTTTGTGGTCGAGCGGCAGGCGCAGTTTTTTGAAAATGCGGGGCACCATGCTCGCCCCCAGTGCCTCATGCCCGTGGAAGGTCCAGCCGTGCTGTGGGTGGAACCGTTTGGTGGGGGGCTTGGCGATATCGTGGAGGATGGCCGACCAGCGCAGCCAGAGTTTGTCGGTCTTGGCGCAGAGGTTGTCCAGGACTTCCAGCGTGTGGTAAAAATTGTCTTTATGGGCTTTGCCGTTGCGGACTTCCACGCCCTGCAGGGCAGCCATTTCGGGGAAGAACTTGTGCAGCAGGCCCGTATCAAAGAGGTGCTTAAACCCGATGGAAGGCTTGTCCGCAAGGATAATTTTATTGAGCTCAGTTGTGATGCGCTCTTTGGATACGATACTTATGCGGCTGTGGTACTGCTCGATGGCGCTGAGCGTTTCCGGGTCAATGGTAAAGCCCAGTTGGGTGGAAAAGCGGATGGCACGCATCATGCGCAGGGGGTCATCAGAGAAGGTCTTACCTGGTTCGAGTGGCGTTTTGATCAGCTTGGCTTCGAGGTGCTCCAGCCCGTTGAAGGGATCGATAATGGAGCCGTAGTCGCGCTCATTCAGGCTGACCGCCAGGGCGTTGATGGTGAAGTCGCGCCGGTTTTGATCTTCTTCCAGGGTGCCTTCCTCAACGGTGGGTTTGCGGGAGTCGGAGCGGTAGGATTCCTTTCGGGCACCCACGAATTCAATTTCCATATCCCGGTGCTTGAGCATGGCGGTGCCAAAACGCTTGAAGACCGTTACGCGGGGGATAGGCCGAAGGCGCCCGGCAACAGCCTGTGCCAAATCTATGCCACTACCCACGCAGACGATATCCATGTCTTTGGAGGGGCGGGCCAGGAGGCGGTCCCGGACGTAGCCGCCAACAACGTAAGCCGGGAAGCCCAATTCCGTGGCTGCCTTGCTGATTAGCTCAAATATTTTCCGCTCGTGTGGCTCAATATTAAAAACCAAGGGATTGCATTTTGGGGTTAGACCAGTGCTTCTTCGTTACCGTAAACGGCTTCGATCTCATTGAGAATAGCATAGAGGTCAGCCGGGTTTTCTTCAGTGACGAGGCGTTTGCGGTACTCCTTAATATTGCGGAAGCCCCGGAAGTAATTGGTGTAATGGCGGCGCATTTCCAAAACGCCAAGCTTGACCCCTTTCCAGGAAACGGAATGCTCAAGGTGAGTCCTCGCAGCAGCTACACGCTCCTCCACGGTGGGTGGGGGCAGGAGTTCTCCGGTGGCAAAGTAGTGCTTGATCTCCCGGAAAATCCATGGGTAGCCAATGGCGGCCCGGCCGATCATGATGCCGTCCACGCCGTAGCGCTCCCGGTATAACTTCGCTTTTTCCGGGCTGTCGATGTCGCCATTCCCAAAAATAGGGATATGGACTCGTGGATTTTCCTTGATTTTGCCGATGAGCGACCAGTCGGCTTCTCCTTTGTACATCTGCTTGCGGGTGCGCCCGTGGATGGAAAGGGCTTTAATGCCAACATCCTGCAGCCGCTCGGCGACTTCCTCAATGTATTTGGTATTGTCATCCCAGCCCAGGCGGGTTTTTACCGTGACGGGCAGGCTGGTGGACTTGACGACATCATCGGTGAGCTTGACCATACGGTCGATATCCTGCAGAATGCCGGCACCTGCCATTTTGCAGACGACTTTCTTCACCGGGCAACCGAAGTTGATGTCGAGCACTTCCGGCTTGGCTTCCTCTACGATTTCCGCTGCCCGCATCATGGAATCGTGCTCTGCTCCAAAGATCTGAATGCCGATCGGGCGTTCATAATCGTAGATGTCGAGCTTTTGCACGCTTTTGTCTGCGTCGCGGATCAACCCCTCTACCGAGATGAACTCCGTGTACATCATGTCGCAGCCCTGAGCTTTGCAAAGCGCCCGGAACGGCGGGTCGCTAACGTCCTCCATGGGCGCGAGCAAAAGCGGAAATTCACCAATATTTACATCACCAATTTTAACCATCTTTCTGCCTTTAATGCTACAGCCTGCAAAAATACGTAATTCCTGCCCGTTTCGACAAACGATACCGGGTAATAATAAGTTCAGGATTATGGCCGGAGGCTCAAAAGAAAATCCTAAATTTACGCACACTAAGAACCAACTAACCTTTTATGGATTCGGCAATTATCCTGGTATTTTTCCTTGGCTACCTGGCCATTGTATTTGAACATCCACTCCGACTTGACAAAACCGTACCCGCGCTCATTATGGCGGCAGTCGCCTGGGCACTGCTGGCGCTGGGTTTCCATTACGGATTGCTGTCGGTCGTCGATACACACGAGCACATCTACAGCCTGGTAGGCGCACATGACGCGCACGGCGAGGGGCACCACCTTGCTGAGGAGGGCTTCAACAACACTTTGCTCCACCACTTGGGCAAAACCGCAGAGATTCTCATCTTCCTGATTGGTGCGATGACGATCGTGGAGATCATCGACTTGCATCGTGGCTTCGAGGTGTTGAAAAGCTACGTTAAAACCAAAAGCAAGCGGAGATTGCTCTGGATTGTGGGCACGCTAGGGTTCATTCTTTCGGCCATTATTGACAACCTGACTGCTACGATCGTACTGGTGACGCTATTGCGCAAAATTGTGCCGGATAAGAAAGAGCGCCTTTGGTTTGTAGCCCTTATCGTTATTGCTGCAAATGCGGGCGGTGCATGGTCCCCCATCGGTGATGTGACCACCACCATGCTCTGGATTGGCAATAAGGTGTCGGCAGGCGGGCTGATCGAATACCTGGTGGTCCCTTCTATCGCCTGTTTTGTAGTGCCGTTTATGATTGCAGCTTACTTTATGAAGCCATTCCGTGGAGACATTACGCTTGATGTTGATGAAAATATACAAGCGGGTAAGTTGCTCAGCAGCCGTACCATGTTATTCCTGGGGCTGGGCGCTATCGTGTTTGTACCGGTTTTTAAGACCGTTACGCACCTGCCCCCTTACCTGGGCATGATGCTTTCGCTGGGCGTGGTTTGGCTGGTTTCTGAATACATCCACCCGGAAGAGGATTTCTCCCACTCCCGGCGGGAAATGTACTCGGCCCATAAAGCCCTGTCCCGGATTGAAATGTCCAGTATTCTGTTCTTCCTCGGTATCCTGATGGCAGTCGCTGCCCTGGAAAGCCTGGTCTACGCTACGGTTATCCGTGATGGTGCAGAAGTGCAGGTGGGTACGCTTCGCTACGTGGCAGAGGTGCTGGACCGGGTCATTCCGAATCAGGACGTGGTCGTCATACTGCTCGGTTTTGCCTCGGCGATTATCGACAACGTGCCGCTGGTAGCTGCCTCTATGGGTATGTACGAAATGCCAATGGACTCTAAGCTATGGCACTTCATCGCGTATTCTGCCGGTACGGGTGGTAGTATGCTGATCATTGGCTCTGCAGCGGGTGTAGCTGCGATGGGCATGGAGCGGATTGACTTCATCTGGTACCTCAAGAAGATTGCGTGGCTGGCATTGGTCGGTTTCCTGGCGGGCGCTGTGGTCTTTCTGCTGATGGTGCCGCTGTTGTCCTAGACCAGCAACGGCTAAGCCAACAAAAAAGCGCTGTCAGGTTTGTTCTGGCAGCGCTTTTTTGTTGGAGCAACCCGCAAGGAAATTTACGCGCTACTCAGCATCCTCCCCACCGCACAGTCCGCATCATGCGCACCGGGCAAATACCCGGTGCTCATCAAAAACTCCCCGGTGATTTCCCCGCCGGTAAACTTAAAGGTCTTTTTGAACAGCTTTACCCAATCCGGCTTAGGCATGGGGTGATGGTGGTCGAGCCAGGCTTTGAAGCTGCCGAATTCTGCCCTTAGCTTTTGGATTTGCTGAGCGTTGTGAATGGCGGCATTCACCTTGAGCTTGTTGCGGATGATGCCTGCATCCTGAAGGAGCCGGGCCCGGTCTTTTTCTGTGAAGCCCGCTACCGTGTCGATATCAAAGTTGGCGTAAGCCGCTCTGAAGTTGTCGGCTTTTTTCAGGATGAGCTCCCAGGAGAGCCCGGCCTGATTGATTTCCAGGATCAGCCTGCCGAACAGCTCGTTGTCGTCATTCAGCGGGAAGCCGTATTGGTGGTCGTGGTACTGCCGGTGAACGTTGTCGGCAGGCAGGTCCCTCACAAATTCGCAGTAGGAAGCCATAATCGTTTAGTTGCCAAAGAACCAGCTCATGTACTTATTGGCTTCATCGTAAAGGTAGCCTTCCCGGGCATCGAGGATGTCTTTGCTGACGGGGTTGACCTGCCAGGACTCATCGGTCCAGTATTCCAGGTTGCCGCCAATAAAAATAAAGTGGGCGAAGGGCTGAGAAGCATAGAATAAGTCTGGCCCGGCGAAGTAGAAGGTGGACAGGCCGGTCATTTGGCCACTGTCATCGGGCTCCGTTACGGTGAGCTTGGTAGCTTGTTCGTTTTCGAGCCAGAGCTTGATGATGCGCCCGCTCGCCATGCCTGCTTCGGTGGGTAGGGTGTCCACGATGGGCTCCACCGTGACGAGGCGCTCGTCAGTCGCATCTACGATGCGCTTCACTTTTGTGATCATACGGTCGGCCAGTTCCTCTTCCGTTTGAGGGGCCGTGTCTTCCGAAGGCGCGGTGGAAGAAGTGCCGGACTTGGGGTTGCAGCTATACAGCAACAAGGCGAATGCGAAAAGGGGGAGTGCAGTCTTCATAGCGTAAGTTTTAGTCAAATGCCGCGATGGCAGAGATTTCGATATTGACAAATTTGGGGAGGTTGGCGACTTCCACCAGCTCCCGGGCCGGAGCGGTTGCTTCATCAAAGTAAGTGGCGTACACTTCGTTGATGCGGCTGTAGTTGTTCATATCCGAAACGAAGATGCTGCACTTGATGACCTCCTCGAAGGTCAGGTCCGCTTCCGCCAGGATCGCCCGGAGGTTCTCCATGACCCGGCGCGTTTCAGCTTCGATGTCGCCGGTCACCAGCTCGCCTGTTGCAGGGTCGATGGCAATCTGCCCGGAAATGTAAAGCGTGCCGTTGTGGATAATCGCCTGATTGTAAGGACCCACTGGTGCAGGCGCTTTGTCGGTTTGAATAATCTTCTTCATAGTGGGTATAGGTAAAACCAATAAAGCTCCTCATCGCGTCATTCGGATGGGAGCTCTACGGTATGCTTAGATAAAGCCAGAGGGGTAACTCCCCGGGCTAGTTACTCTTCGATATCTGCCTTAATGAGCATCTTGCCGCGGTAGTACACATTGCCGTCCAGGTCGGTGTACGAGCGGTGCAGTTGGTGCTTCTCACCAGTTGTTGCGCAGGTAGCGATGTTAGGCATTTTCGCTTTTTTGTGCGTTCTGCGCTTGTGCTTACGCTGCTTCGAGATTCTACTCTTAGGATGTGCCATCGTTATAACATTTTGAAAGGCGTTACAGCCCTGAATTTATTAATTGTTGTTGCCCAGTTTCTTCAATTCGTCCCAGACCGGA
>JANSXW010000068.1 GCA_024742755.1 bacterium
ATTAAGCCTCCCGCTAGCGTTCATCCTGAGCCAGGATCAAACTCTCCATAGTAGAAGATTTTAATGCCTGTTGGCAAATTATTTTAAACTCAGGTTAACTAACGTTTTCCTTATTAAGGTGTCGCATTCGTCTTTTCGAAGTTCCGCATTCTCATGCTTACCTTCTAACAAAACAGTGTCAATGAACTTTTTGCCCCCTAAAGGGCGTATCTTTAAGCAGCTCTTCAGCCGCTCTAAAATCTCGTCTCAAAACCAGCGCTCATCCGCGCCGCCCAGCCTCATTTTCAAAGGCGGACTGCAAAGATACGCTGCTTTTTGTTTCCTGCAAATTTTCTGAAGATTTTTATTTTCTTTTTGTGCCGTGTGCACCCTGTTCTAAAAACCTCTTTTCCCGAAAATTTGCCGCTCTGCTTTCAAAGCGAGTGCAAAGATAAAACTTGATTTTCTAACCACCAAATTTATTTTGCAACTTTTTTTAACCGCTCTTCTAAGCAACGCCTCTCTTGCGAAGCGACTGCAAATGTATAACGCTTTTTTATTTCCTGCAAGCTGCTTCCCTTTTTTTCTGAATGGGGGAAAGTCAGGCGGCGGCCCTTTGTTTGGCAGCGGGATGGTTTATCCGTGTAAACGCTTACTGCTGCTTGAGGTAACGTGACTGCATTTTGCGCTACGGTAAATACAGCGCTGTAAATTTTTTTCTTCTGCTCTGCCATACACCTTAATATATAGGATGGCCGCATTACAAGGCTTTATTGTACGAAGCGGGGAGGTTTTCCCGCCTGAGCTCCCCCTGTGATACAGGCAGTCTTATACTTCCGCCAGGTACTCATGCACAAACTTGATAGCCATAGCCCCTTCTCCTACCGCAGAGGCTACCCGGTTCATAGCGCCGGCGCGCACATCACCGGCTGCAAAAATTCCGGGCACACAGGTTTCCAGCAGGAAAGGCTCCCGGTCGCGCTTCCAGATTTTGGCGAAAGCCGGGTCTGCCATCAGGTCGTTGCCGGTCTTCAGGTAGCCTTTCTGATTGCGGATGATTTGCCCGTCCAGCCAATCGGTGTAAGGCCGGGCACCGATGAAGATGAATAAGGCATCTGCGGGGACCTCAAAGGCGGATTGGTCTTCCATGTTTTCCAGCAGCAGCGCCTCGAGGTGCCCGTTGCCTTTTGCCTGAAGGACCTGCCGGCGACCATGCACCTCTATATTAGGTATGGCATTGATCTGATCGATGAGATAGGAAGACATCGTGGCAGTCAGGTCCGGTTTACGGATAAGGATGCGCACTATTTTGGCAAACTGGGAAAGGTAGACTGCCCCCTGCCCGGCAGAGTTGCCGCCGCCTACGATATAGACTTCTTTATCCCGGCAGGCATTCGCTTCGGTCATTGCTGCACCATAATATATACCTGCTCCGGTGAGATCCGCTGCCCCCTCGGCCGGGAGCTTTCGGTAATCGACGCCGGTGGTAATAACAACGGCCCGGGTATTAATGGTGGAGCCGTCTGCCAGATGGATGGTTTTGTATTGCCCATCGGTGGAGATACTGCTGACCTCCTGAGGGGACAAGAACTCCACGCCAAACCGGGTCGCCTGTGTGATGGCGCGGCGGGCAAGTTCGGAACCGCTCAGGCCTTTGGGGAAACCCAGGTAGTTCTCAATACGGGAACTTGTGCCCGCCTGCCCGCCCGGTGCCCGACGCTCAATGAGCAGGGTCTTTAGCCCTTCTGAACCGCCGTATACGGCTGCGGCCAAACCGGATGGGCCTGCCCCGACGATGACCACATCGTAAAGGTCAGACTGGGCATTTGGATGAAGGCCTATTTTAGCGGCTATGGCTTGTACGGTTGGGTCTGCAATCGCACTGCCGTCCTCGAAGAAAACCGCAGGCAGGGTTTTGGCTGGAATATCGTGCAAGCGGAGCAGTTCTTTTGCTTCCGGGCTGGTTTCTATGTCCAGCCATTGGTAGGGCAACAGATTGCCTGCCAGAAAGTCCTTCACCTGATGGGACTTGGGGGAATAGTTGTAGCCGACTACGCGTATGCCCCGGAATTTTGGCTTAAAGCCAACCTGCCACTCCTCAAGCAAGTCGTTGAGGACGGGGTAAAGCCGTTCCTGTGGCGGATCCCAGGGCTTGAGAAAGTAGTAATCGAGCTGTACATCGTTGATGGCTTTGATGGCCGCGTCCGTATCGGAATAAGCGGTGAGCAGCACGCGCTTGGCTTCCGGATAGAACGGGCGGGCACGTTCCAGAAATTCCACCCCCAGCATTTCCGGCATCCGCTGATCAGAAATGAACAGGGCGATTTCTTCCCCTTTTTTCTTTAGTTCTTCCAGCGCTTCAAGCCCTTCCTTAGCGCTTTCAGTGCTGATAATGCGATAGTCTTCCTTATAAGCGGTGCGGAGATCGCGCTTCAGTGACCGCAGCACCTGTGGGTCATCATCAACGGAAAAGATTATGGGTTTGCTGTTGCTGGCCATTGGTGGTGGTTTAAGCAGTAGGGAAACAAAGGGTGAAAACGGTACGCCCCGGTTTTGAATCCAGGGTGATCTTGCCCTTGTGGCGGTCTACTATTTTTTTGACGATGTCGAGTCCCATGCCCGTCCCCTCCCCCATCGGTTTAGTGGTGAAAAAGGGCTCAAAAATCCGGGTTTGGTCCTCTTCAGGGATGCCGCTGCCGTTGTCTTCGATATCCACACAGACGTACTGACGGTCGGGATAAGTGCGGACAATCAGCCGGCCGCAAGGAGACATGGCATCAACGGCATTGACGATGAGATTCGTCCATATCTGGTTGAGCTCGCCGGCATAGCCTTGTACTGCGGGGGCCGACTGGCAGAAGTCTTTTACCAGTTCGATTTGTTTGCCTTTGAGCTGATGCCTGAGCATAGTGAGGGTGCTTTTCAGCCCTTCATGGATATCCACGGGTTCGAGGGCAACACCCCGGTCCATATGCGAGTAATCCTTAATGGAGCGGACCAGGCTGGAAATCCGGTTGGAGGCTTCATTGATTTCTTCCACGAGGCGTTCCAGGCTAAGGGTGCTTTCCAGCCACCAAAGGATAGACGGCAAGGCGTGCGCCCCCACGATTTCTTCAATACTGGACAACTCCTCTGCGGTCATGCCAAAATCGGCGAAGGTTTCGGCAATGTCCTCCGCGCCTTCAACATCGTGGTCTTCCAGCCAATCGAGCATCTCATCCAATCGTTCTTCCCGCTCCATAAGGCTGAGGGACAGGGAAGGGGCCTCCTGGATTTTCCCAAACAGCATTGCATTGATCTGATCGGTCTGTTCAGGGGTAATGCCCATGGTCATGATCGCCTTGAATTTTTCCGGCGTGGAATGTACTTTCTGGTACAATTCCTGTGCATTGCGGACCATAGCTGAGGCCGGGTTATTCAATTCGTGGGCCAGCCCGGCGGAGAGTTTCCCCAAGGCCATTAGTTTTTCGGTCTGGAACCGCTGGGAAGTGAAGTCCCGCACCCGGTCGCTCATTCGGGCAACAAGCGCCTGCGTAAGGGCATAGCTGCGGTTGACCATTTCTGTAAAGTGCTGCCGGTGGAGTTCCAGAACGTAAGTCGGTTGCAGGGCGATGCCCTCTGCCTGTGCGTGGGTCATGCGGGAGAAGGGCAGGACGCCGGTGATATAGCCGGTTTCAAAAACACCCAGTTCCAGAGTTTGCCCGCCACGCGTGGTTCGAATGACATACTGCCCGCTGACGATAATCTGCATGTGGTCTACGGCATCACCGGGTCGGAATAAGGATTCCCCTTTTTCGTAAAGCCGGTAATCCGATTCATCGATCATCCACTGCAGGGCATCAGGCGGGAGGTTGGAGAAGGTATCAAAGGCCTGGATTTGCTGCAGCAGGCCTTCAGGTTTGGGTGCTATGGGCATCAGGTTTTAAGGTTGTACTAATTATAGGTACATTGCGATCACAAAAATGGTTGCACCCTATGAGCCAGTCAAAGGAACTGGGCGAGAAGCCCATCGGCCCGCTGTTACGGAAAATGGCAGTCCCGGCTTCCGTGGGCATGCTCGTGATGTCTGTTTACTCGATTGTGGATACGATCTTCGTCGGTTTGTGGGTAGGCACGCTGGGCATCGCGGCTATTACGGTGGTGATGCCTATTATGTTCCTGATTTCCAGCATGGGAATGGCGATTGGTGTGGGAGGCAGTTCGATTATCTCGCGGGCGCTGGGCGGAGATGACCATGACAAGGCTTGTAAGGTTTTTGGCAATATGGCTACCCTGACGTTATTGCTGGTGGTCGTTTTGGGGCTGGGGCTATCGTTTTTGCTCAGGCCGGTGCTGGAACTCTTTGGTGCGCAGGGCGATATCATGGAGCCTGCTCAATCCTATTTCACGATCGTGTTGCTGAGCGTGCCCGGGCTGGCCTTCGCCATGATGGGCAATAATGTGATGCGGGCTGAGGGAGCACCCAATATGGCGATGTTTACCATGATGGTGCCCGCGGTGGCGAACCTGATCCTGGACCCGATTTTCATTGTATGGCTGGACTGGGGTATTGAAGGCGCGGCCTGGGCCACCACCCTTTCCTATTATGCGAGTGGCGGGTTCACGCTATGGTTTTTTCTTTCGGGAAGGTCGGAGTTGACGTTGTACCGCAGCAGCATGATACTCGAGAGCGGGTTGGTGCGGGACATTTTCAGCATAGGCATCGTCACTTTGGCGCGGCAGGGCACCATTAGCCTGCTGACCATTGTGCTCAACCGGACGCTTTTCCAGTATGGCAATGAGGTGGCGGTGGCCATGTATGGCATTATCAACCGGGTGATGATGTTTGCGAATTTCCCGGTGCTTGGTATCACGCAGGGGTTTATGCCGATTGTGGGGTACAATTACGGGGCGGGCAAGCCGGATCGGGTGCGCAGCATTATCAATTACTCCATCCGCAGTGGCACGGTGATCTCCCTGGGATTGTTTGCGGGGATTTTGTTTTTTGCGAGCCCCATCGTGTCCATTTTCACCAATGACCCGGAGCTGATCCGCCAAACGCCCCGGGCGCTGATGCTCAGTTTTCTGGCGGTGCCGCTGATTACAGCGCAATTGGTCAGTTCCGCCTACTTTCAGGCGATTGGCAAAGCCTGGCCGGCGCTTATGCTCACGCTGACGAAGCAGGGTTTTTTTCTGATCCCTTTTGTGTTGATTTTGCCCCGCTTTTTCGGTTTGGATGGCGTATGGTATGCGTTCCCGGTGTCAGATGTGCTGGCAGTGGCAGTCACGTATGGGTATTTGCGGTATGAGTTGGGGAGGAAGGCGCCTTATGAAGTTGAAGCAGCACAGGCATCCGGTGGGGATTAGAGCAATCCCTGATACAGATCCGACATCTGTATTTCAAAAGCTCCGACCTGAAGATCCTGGTTTGTGTCATTGAAATCGGTACTTTTCCAGCGCTCCGTACCTGGCAGGCGCTCAAAAAGGGTTACAAAAGGGCGGTCCTGCTCCAGGTAGAGTATGTATTGCAGGGAGGCGATAGATTTGTACCCCTGCAACTTTTCCCCAAAGTCACGATTGCGGCTTGATGGAGCAATCACCTCCGCTACCATCCAAGGATTGGTATGGGCAGTCTTTCCCGGAGCATATCCATGGATGGAAGGTATTCTCAGTACTACGGAGACATCAGGTGCATATGCTTTCGTTTGGTGCTCAATGAATACATGTCGATTGCTCCCATAACGCCGATAACAGGTATTACCTTTTAAGCAAACGAAAAGTACACCAAGGAGATTGGCAACGAGCTGCTCATGGTAGTCAGATGCTATACTCCTAATAATAATTGAGCCATCTTCGTACTCGACCGGATACTCAACCTGTTGCAATACGTTGATGAAGGTAGAGTAATCAGCAGGTACCCGGTGCAGTTCCGGGCCTAATTTCAGTCGATCAGACAATGACAGTGGGATGGATACAGCTATACTCATAATCTAAAAATAACACTTTCCACTCAAAAAAAACAACCGGCACCGGAACACTGTCCGGCGCCGGTCTCACCTAATTTTATCAACGGTGTTTACTTCGTTTTGATGAGGCGCAGGAGGAATGGCGCCTGTCCTTCCTGGCGAACCTCCAGCAGGTATAGCCCATCGGGATGGTTGGCCAGGTTCCACTCTGTTTGCACTGTACCCGCCTGCAGGCTGCGCTGCTCCAGCGCCTGTCCTACGGGATTGCGCAGGACGACCGTAGCCGGTGCCGGCAGTACCTGATCGAATGACAGGGTAAATTGCCCGCCTGATGGGTTCGGGAATAAGCGGGGCGCTGCCAGCGGCTCCGCAGTTGCCATGTCCAGATCAGGCACAGAGAAGTTGCCATTGCCCGAGGACAGCCAGTTGACGCGCCCGAAGGTTGCCGAGGCCTGACCGTTGGGGGCTGTGGTGAAAACAGCCAGCCCCATCTCCACGCATTGGCTCATGGGCAGGTACACCTGATGGAAGAGCTGCCAGCTGCTACCGCCGGGAATGCGGTAGAAACCACGTATCCAATCTCCCTGACGGACCAGGCGGAGGCGAGCGGCAAATGGAGCAAAAGAACTGGCTGTAGACTTATCGCCACCGGTTTCGTACCGGATCTCCCGGCGCAGCAAACTGCTCAGGTTGGAATAAATGGCTGTCATTTTGCTGCCTGGGGCGCTGCTTTCGCGAATCATGATACCAGCGTAGCCATTGGTGATGGCTTCGACATCCGCCTGTATGCCGCCATCGCCACAAAGCGCGCGGTGCACGAAAGCGACTTCATCAGCATTGCCCGGGAATAGGTTATACCCACCCGTGCTGATGTCAAATGCTCCCTTTGGTCCTATGCAGGGGTTGTAGGCATAGTCGGAGCCGCTGCCTGGATCGCCTATATCTGTAGCAGACCAACCTGCCGGCAGGTCTGTGCCCGGTACGATGGTTACCTGAGCGGTACAGCTCGCGCTGCCTCCGTTACCATCGGTTGCCGTCAGCGTCACGGTCTGAAGGCCGAGATCGTCGCAGGTGAAGTACTCCTGATCGAGGCTGAGCGTGCCGGCGCCACAAGCCTCCGAGGTGCCATCGTCTATCATGCCAGGCGTAAGGAAGAGGTTGCCATCGGGGCCCAGCTCGGCGGTGATGTTGTTACAGCCAACGGCAGGGATGCAGTCCGGGCAGTCGGTATTTATGGGCTCGAAATAGCCGGTCACCGTGGGGGAGAATGCGGTCCAAATACCATTGACCCGCGCACGTACCTTTACGCCAACGGAAGCAGCATTGGTAAAACAGGCCGTACATTCATAAACGCTACTCGTTAACACCGTATTGCTATTGAGCAAAGGCACAGAAGCCCCAGTAACGGCCAACACTACGTTATACAAATCCGCTCCGGCAACAGCAGTCCACGCCAGTGGGATGGTGATGCCTTCTTCAGGGCGGCCCTCATTGGAGCAGCCGTTGTCCAGTATCTCTCCTTCTGTAAATGCGGTGATGGAAGGCGGGTCAATCGGGCATGGCCCGCACAGCAATCCACCACAGTCCACGCCGGTCTCATCGCCATTCTGAATGCCGTCGCTGCAGGTCTCGCAGGAACCGTCATCCTGATTGGCGGCCGGGTTGTAGTTGTGGGCGGTAGGGTCGGTGCAGCCGGGGATGGGCAGGCAGTCTTTGCTGTCGCCGGTGATATTCCATCCGTAGGTATTGATTAGTGTATTCCGAGCGGTTTCACCGGCACAGTAGGTAAGGCCGTCAGCCCCCAGGCTTACGTTGCTTTGTACATTTTGTGCCGCCCAGCCGATGAGGGTGTTGTCGTAGTTGGCTTGGGAAAGGCCGGTTTCAGCAAACATCCATCTCATATCGTTAGCGGAAGTAATATCCCATGCACTCAGGTCTTGATCAAAATTTTCAGCAAATTCAAACATGCTAATCATGCTTTCCGCATTGGAAACATCCCATGAAGAAATATCCTGGTTAAAGCTGGTCGCACCAGAAAACATGTAATCCATATTTGTCACCCCCGAAGTATTCCAACTACTAATATCCTGATTGAAGCTGGAAGCCTCTTCAAAAAGGAGCTGCATAGAGGTTAAACTGCTAACATCCCAGTTGCCTATGTTTTGGTTAAAGCTGGTCGCGCCATCAAACATTCGGTTCATGTTGGTCACTGTTGAGACATCCCAGTTACCTATATTCTGATTAAAGGAGGAAGCATCGGCAAACATATTCCACATCCTTTCCGCCTGACTTACATCCCAAGTCGTTATATCACCGTTGAAGGAGGCTGCCCCTTCGAAAGTCGAATTAAAGTATTTCCCATTGGATACATCCCAAGCGTCCAAGTCCTGATTAAAAGCGGCCGCATCCTTAAACATGCCTCCAAAGTGACTACTTCCCGAAACATCCCAATCATTTAATGGCTGATTGAAAGAAGCAGCCCCCAGAAATACGCCTTCAAGGGAGAAACAATTGGAGACATCCCAATTATTTAGCGGTTGGTTAAAGGCAATAGCGCCATCAAACATGTATCTAATATCTGTCACACTTCCGGTATTCCATTGGTTTAAGGGTTGATTGAAAGAAGCAGCTCCGGAAAACATTTGAAGCATTGACCTGACATTTGAAACATTCCAATCGCTAATTTCTCCATTAAAACTAGCCGCACCAGCAAACATAAAACTTAGGAAACGGACATTTGAAACATCCCAGTTGTTGAGATTGCCATTAAAAGATGTTGCGCCAAAAAACATAGCCGTTGTACTAAAAACAGCAGACAAATCAGGTGCATCTACTGCATTATAGACCAGGTTTTCAGCGCCATAAAATGCACTGATCATACTTGACCATTCAATATCCCCCCATTGGTCTATGGATAGTATTTTTTCCTTATCCCCGTCATTATTAAAGTAAATGCGCGGGAAATCCCCCCGTATAGCCACTTGATAGGTGCCGGCCACACCATAGTCATGCGTGATATTGCCCGTAACACCGAAGTCATCGTAGACCCCATCATTTTCCCAGTCTACATCATAGCTATAGCCAGTGCCGGTGGTGGGAATGGCAACAGAGGTGGAATTGGAAGTACCAGAATTGTCAGTTTTCCAGGTCGTAATGAAAGGAACCATACCATCAAATGGGGAACAGGCCGTGCGCACGTCATTTGGCGAGTTGCAGCCCGGGGCGTTGTTTTCTATCTGAATGTCTAAATCACCAGGATTATCCAGGAAAGCACACACACTGCTTATCGCACAATCAGAAAGACTGCCACAATTCTGAATCCGAATAATGAACGTTACATTATCCACCCCGGCAAGTGCCGAAATATCTGTTAACCCTTGGTTGCCTGTAATAAACAAACCACCGATTGTAGTTAAGCCATCCAGGCCTGAAAGCGAGGCTAAGGCAGGGTTTGCGCCAATACTAAGTATCTGGCTAACCTCAGAAACTGAGCTCAACCCGGAAAGGTCAGAAAGGGCATCATTGGAAACAAGGAAAAAGCTGGTAAGCTGACTGGGAAGACTCAATCCTGTCAGGCTGCTCAGTTGAGGATTCCACATAATAGAGGGGCTCACACCGCCATTCTGTATACTTCCCAGTCCATTTAAAGAGACCAGATTGTCATTTTCGTGGATGGTCAAAAATTCCCCTACATATTCTATCCCTTCCAGCCCCTGGAGATTTGTCAATGCATCTACATTTTTAACGAATAGGGAAAGACTAACAAATGTAATATTATCCAGCCCGCTCAGAGTGCTCAGCGCGCTGTTGTCTTCAATGACCAGTTCTCCGTTAATGGCCGTCAACTGGCTAAGGGGGCTAAGGTCAGTAATGTCGCCCGGGGTTGCCTCTGTGATTGTCAGTGTGCCAGGCATGATGGCACAACCCGGATAGTCCGTCGGGAAGGCATCAATCTGAGCCTGTGAAGACAGTGTAAGGCTGCCGGTGGGGCAGGTTTGAGCCCCGGCGGCAGTGAATAAACTCAGTAAGAGCGACAAGAGCAGGAAAGCCAACCGCCCATTTGATTTTCTGGGTAAATTTTGATTCATGATTATATAAAGTTTGGTTTAAACAGGCACTAACTAACCATGCCACCGCCTGCCTGTGCAAGTGTGCCAAAGTCAATTCCAAAAAAGGATCGGACAATCGGGTGTGGTTGGGAGTGCTGGGTGGCAATTGGTCCCCCCGGGACATACAAGGGGGTAAGCGGACATAAAGTTAAAGTGGACTGGCGGGCGGGCAAAGGAAAAAAACAGGAGTGGTTGATATGGGGTATAAGTGGTCCAGGTGCTGATTAAGTGGTGGGATTAGGCGGATTGTGGGACAGGGATTACACAGATTTCCACTGATTTCCAAGAGCCCTCCCCAAGCACCTTACCCCCCACCTTATTACCGGCGCAGCATCTGCTGAATTTTGTCAATCAACCGTTTTAAGCTAAGCCTTTCCGAAGTCATCGCCCCGCTCAAGTCCCGGTAAAAGTCGGCACCCCGGCGGCGGGAAGCCTGAAGCTGCTCGCCATTGCGTAAAAGGAGGTATTTTTCACCTGGGGTATAGCGCTGTATGTGCAGCTCGTTAACCAGGTGGGTTGGGCTGATCCTGTAAAACCCGCCTTCCCCATTTAACTGCTGTTCGTAGGATTTCAGGTTTTGGGACGATGCTAATCGTTGCCCATCCTCCAAATGCACGATAGTGGCGGGCCCTTTGGATTCTATGTAGACCACTTTTCCTTTGTGGACAATCTCCATATTGCCATGAAGCAAAGGCACAGACATGACCGGACGTTGCCGTGGCCCGCGGTGCTCCAGCAATTCTATTAGAAGATTTAGCTTTTCGATGATCGCCTGCTGATCCTTGTCCTTTAGGCAAGCCCGCTCTACAGCGCTGCGCAGCTCATCGGGATTGATGGGCTTCTCAATAAAATCAAGGGCGGCATACCTCATTGCACGTTGGACATTCTCCTTGCTCCCATGCCCGGTCACGAAGATCAGGTGGGCATTGAGCAGGCGCTGTGACTCCAGGGTTTTCAACAGGCTAAAAGAGGTGCCCTGCTTGATCTGTATATCCAGTAGGAGCAAATCAGGGCGAGCCTCACGGACCAGCTCAACTGCATCGGGCAGGCTATCGGCTACACCGGCGATTTTCATGTCCGGGAAGGATTCGCGCAAGTGGTGCTGCAGCAATTCCGCTACAGGTAAGCTGTCTTCAATAATTGCGGCCGTCATAAGCTATTGTTCAGTTGGTTTGTATCATTAATTGCACGACTGTGCCACCTCCGGGGCGATCGGCAATGTCTAATTCAATCTGCTGCCCCATGTTGTTGAGCAGGCGGATGCGCTCATACACCAGGGCGGTCCCTCTTGACTTAAAACTCCCCATGGAGGAGGCTTGCAACTCGGCCGCAGCCTGCCGGCCAATACCGTCATCAGCAATCCGGCAACACAATGTCTGCCCTTCCATTTCAAAGTGAAGCGACAAGTGCCCTTTCTTTTTCCCAAGGCGGAAGCCATGCTCTATGGCATTTTCCACGAAGGGTTGCAGCAACATAGGCGGAAGGGGGATCTCGCTCGCAGGCACCGCGTTCGGTAAAGCGACCTCAAAGGTGAACAGCCCGGGGTGCAATACCTGCATTAACTCCATGTAGTGGGCCAGCAGTTCCACTTCCTCAGCAAGGCGTACGGTATTACCTGCCTCCACGCTGCTATTTAGATCCGCAGAAAGGCTGGATTCCATAAAATGCCCGATCATTTTGGCCAATCGGTGAATTTGCTGGTCCAGTGCATCGGGATCGCCTTGCTTTGAAAAATGCTGCATGGCCGTCAGCGTATTGTTGATGAAGTGGGGGTTCAGCTGCGCCTGCAGGGTGTGTACCTGGTAAAAAGCCAGTTGCTGCTCTTTCTCCCTCAGGGCCATTTGTGCCTTTTGATTTTTACGGAAAGACCGGTAAATTAAAGCAGACATCAGGATCACTGCTAAAGCAAGCGCCCCTGACAGGATTGCCGCCTTAAGGTGAAAATCGGGCTCTTTATAAAAAGGCTGACTCACAGTAAAATGAAGCACATTCGCTGTAGCTTGTCGGGTATCCGCAATGCGCAGGCGCACCTCAAATGTATAGTGCCCGGAGGTCAGATTGGCAAAATGGACAAAGGGCTCCTTCTGCCAGGCGCTCCAGTTGGTATCCCGCTCCAGCAAGCGATAACTGTACTGGTGGCGAAGGGTGGAGGCAAAACCAATGGGCTCAAACTGCAGGGTGGCTTCGTTAATGCCGTAGGGCAAGGCGATGAATTCATTTGATAAAAACCCAATAGGGCTTCCATTGATGCGGAATATCCGTACCTGCGCCGGGGGCTGATCAAAACTGATCGCGTCTACATTAATGAAATAAGCACCATTACTCGCCGGCACCCAGTAACGGTTCTCGTGGTCCAGGTAACAGCTGCTTTGCCCGGACTCCAGCCCAAAAAAGCCATATCTATAGTTGTAGTTTTTGACCCGGAGTTGGCCGGTAGCTTTGTAGTGAGCCCAGTCAACGACTTTTATTTCGTTTTGCTCCGCCACCAACATCAAACCATTAGGAGCAAAACTGATGTCCATCACCCGAACCTGAAAAATATCCGGGCGGAAAGCGCTGAGACTGTCCGCTTCAGCATCATAATACATCAGCCCCGTCAAACTGCCTATCCACAGGACACTGTCCGGTGCCACACCAAAAGAGATCGCGCCCTGTTGTGGCGACCGCTCTTCATACAAGTCGATTTGTCCGCTTTCGATATTCATGCGTGACAGGCCTCTTGACGACCCCCACCAATAGTAGCCATCCGAGCTGCGGCAAACAGAGACCACCGGGCGCCGGGCGTGCTCCCCGGTATTTAGGGTGATGAGCTGTACAGGTGCGTCCTTTTTCTTTAAAATCAGCCGCCCATCAGTAGCCCCAGCCAAGAGGCATTGCCCAATAGTATCGTAATAAGTGCCTAGAACAGACGTGCTTTGCTTTTCCCGGGTTGAATAGTCCGCCGGCTTAATGTAGTGGTCGAATACTCCGTCCCGATAACGGATCACTCCCTGGCTGAACGCAAAATACAAATGCCCGTCCTGATCCTGAGAGGGGCTGAAATACATACTTTCAGTAGGAACACCATCATCTTCATCATCGGGCAGCTCAATAGGTACTTTTTCGGCAGGTCCTCCCATCTCAAAAGTATACAATCCATACTCGTAATTGGGCGCCCAGTAGCGGTATTGCTCATCTTGTATAATACCCCAGGGCAATGGCAGTTCCTCATTGCCATAATAGGCAAAGCCATGGGGAAAGTACTGGAATATACCGTTTTCGGTGCCGATCCAAATATGGCCGTCCCTGTCTTCGAGTAAAGCATTCACCCTTACTTTTGATAGTAAAGTTTCATGGGTCCCATCCTTCGATATCCGTACCAATTGCTTCCTGTCCCCCAGATAAACATCCCCTGACTTGGCAATCAGTTGACGGGTTGCCTTTAGAGGCAAATCCTTTAGGACCGTGTCTCTTACGTCAGAACCATAAACATTCGTCAGGCTGTCCTTATTTTCCAAAAAACTGCGCCTCCCGGAATAATTTGGTAAATAGACCATCCCATCAAACTGATGTGCCAAATGGAATTGCCCTTCCCTGTACCGCCAGGCCTTGTGGGCGGAGAAAAACAGTGTACCCTCAAGGGTGGGCTGAGGCAGGAAACCTGCCATGGAAGCGTCTTTGATTTCAGGCTGTCCTTCGCCAACGAATTCATATAGACCACCTTTAAACAATAGTAGGTTGCCATCTGCATCAATGGTCAGCACGCTCCCGTCATCCAGGCAGGCTACAGAGCGGTTTCCTCGCAGGGGCCGGGGAAAGTGTTCCCAGGTTTGCCCGTCAAAAGCCAGCAGGCCTGCTGTGGAAGCGGCCCAGATGCGCCCGGCTTTATCTTCAGCAAAAGCAAAAATAGTAGCGGCAGGGACCCCTTCTTCCAAAAAGTAGTTTTCAAAAGTGGCCCCATTAAACTTGCTGATCCCACTTTTAGTGCCCGCCCAAATGTACCCCCGGCTGTCCTGGAACAGCCCCATCACCTGCTGCTGCACCAAGCCATCATGCACCGTGAAGTGGTTTACAGGAAGTTTTTGCCCGGCGGCAGCATACCAGGCCAGCAGCATGGCAGCTGCGAACAGGCAGTAGTACTTTTTCACTTGTTGGGGTTAGTTTAGAAAAGTAAATATAACGCTTTTTGTGACAACATTGCATTCTCTTTTCAGAAAAACTGATAACCCATAACATCCCAAAGGAACAACACAGGGGAACGCCTCGGCCCTAAAGGCAGAGCCCTTTCTGTTACACAATCTCTATATTTGCAGGAAAACAACACCATGCAGGAAGGCCTCAAACGCATCGCTACCATGGTTGTGCTCCGCCACGAAGAGGAGTTTTTATTGCTCAAACGGAATAAAATGCCCAATGCCGGCATGTATGTGCCCGTGGGCGGGAAGGTAGAACCCTACGAGCGGCCTATTGAGACCGCAGTACGCGAGACGGCGGAAGAAACCGGTATCCAATTGTCAAGGGAGCAACTGACCTATGGCGGCGTGCTCACCGAGACCTCGCCGGTCAGCTACAATTGGCTGTGTTTTATCTTCATTGCCGTTATTGAGCGGGTGCCGCCACCGCCCTGTGACGAAGGCACCCTGCATTGGATTCCGCGCCACAGCCTGCTCGACGTCCCTACTCCTCCCACCGACTGGCAGATTTATGAATACCTGCTGAACGGGCAGCCTTTTGCGCTTGACGCTCTGTACGATGCTCAGCTCAACCTGATGGAAATGCGGGAGGAGATTTCCGGTAAGGTGGTCTTTCCTCAGAACCGGGATTCCAGGTAGTAGGGCAGCATCTTGCGCCAGGTGGGCCAGTCGTGCGGCATATCCGGGCCCCAGACATCAAGCTCATGGTCGATGCCCTTGGCATGCAGGATGGCAGAAAAGCGGCGGGACGCATCCGGGTTTTCCCAATCGCCCTGACCCGTAACAATATGAATATGGTTGCTGCGGCGAATTTGCGTAAGCAGGCCGTGGTCCTCCATATTGGGCAGGTACTGTACCGGCGAGTTGAAATACACATCCTGATCGTGGTACCCTTTGGTGTAGGTGCTCAGATCGTAGTCGCCGCTCATACCGATGACCCCGCTGAAGAGGTCCGGCCGGCGGAAGAACAGGTTGACGGAGTGCAAAGCCCCCAAGGATGCGCCACAGGTGATGATGGGGGTGCCCTCGCTCGTCATGCTTTTGATGAAAGGCACGACTTCCTCAAAGACATACTCATTGAACTGCTGATGCCGGATTGCCTTGTGGCGGGGGTGCATATTGGGATTGAGCCAGCTCTCTGCGTTGATGCTGTTGATGGAAAACACCTTCACTTTGCCCGCATTGATAGGGCCTGCAATGGCATCAATCAGGTGAAAGCGCTCGTACTCCAGGTAGTCGGCGGCAGCTGTTGGCAAAAGGAGCAGCGCAAAGCCGTAATGCCCGTAGACGGCAACTTCCATCTGTTTGTTGAGGCGGGGGCTGTGCCAGGAATGGATGTCTCTGTTCATCGTTGGTTTTTAATTTCGCGCAAAGATAGTGGATTGGGGGATAAATAGACCAGAAAGTATTCTGAACTTAACATTTGGCTCGGAGCTTGCCTGCCTGTTGCCAAACAAGTGCTCAAACGAATAGCGCCCTGTGCATAAATGAGGCTTTATTTTTTTGGCAAGATCCCTGCCTGGCACCTATCTTGCCGGTTCAAAACCAAACTACACTATGATCGCCCGGCAAATTGAAATCCTCAGGGAAGTCAACAGTACGGTGGAAAGTACTTTTAGCCCCCTTTCCCGCGAGCAGCTCAACTGGAAGCCCGCCTCAGACCGGTGGAGCATTGCACAGTGCCTTGACCACCTCATCCGCACCAACGAAGGCTACCTGCCGCAACTAGCCGAAATCAGCATGGGCACCAAGCGGAAAAGCCTTTGGGAACGAGTCCCTTTTCTGCCTGCTATCTTTGGAAAACTGCTCCTCAAAGCCAGCCAACCGAATGGGAAAGGTAAAATGAAAGCGCCAAAAGCTTTTGAGCCCCTACAGAGTAACCTTCCGGCAGAAACTACAGCCAACTTCATTGCCCACAACCGCGCCGTCATCCGGCAGTATGAACGCCTCCCCAAAAGCAACTTAGATTTTTACCGGCTTACTTCCCCGGCTTCAAAAGTGATTGTACTTCGCCTGGAAGATGTTATAGAACTGCTGCCTGCTCACGAACAACGTCATCTGCAGCAAGCCCTACGGGTGATGCAAACCGAGGGTTTTCCAAGATAAGCTGACAAATTACTTCATCAGTGCCGGCCGCTGCGTCACCTCATGGTAGCAGATGTAGCCTTCCTTAAAGTAATGCAGGACCATACTTTTGCGGGGCTGGCTTTTGTCGCGATGGGGCTCTCCGCCGTGGAGTAAGTTGGCATGCCAGATCAGCACATCGCCGGCCTGTGCTTCGAAAATACGCTTTTCCAGCCCCCATTCCTTAACCTTTGCTTCCATCATCTGCTCGTAGGCGGAGTAGGGCTTGTCGCCAATTTTCCAGCGGTTGCCTTCATTGCCGTAGGCATCGTTGAGCAGATAGGGCAGTTTATGGCTGCCGGGGTAGTAATGCAGCGGGCCATTGTCTGGCGTCATATCTTCGAGGGCAATCCATACGCCCAGCAGGCCGCCAAGTGGATAGGTCGTCATATGGACAGAGTCAGAATGGGTCTTTTGCTCGCTGCCCTCATGCACGAAGTTGATACTTTGGAAAAGCCGGGCTTCCCCGTCAATGAGATAGTTGAGAATGGCCTGCAGATGGGGGTGCTCGCCAATACGCCTCAGGAAATCGCTGTGGTGGATGGCAAACATCAGCTTTTTGTTGCTGTAGCGAAAGCGCAGGGACTGATCGTCCAGCAGGCGCTGTACCTCCGCATTGGCCTGGCCTACTTCATCGGAGCGCAGCCAGCCTTTAAGGACCGCGTAGCCTTCTTCCGGGTAGGACAGCAGGCTTTCCCGGGTTTCCGGATTGAGGATAGAGAATAGTGCATCCGCCTGCAAGCCACGAATATTCGGTTCGATACTATCTTCCCGGGCGCCCGGCAGATGGTCAAAATCAGCACTGCTGACAGGCTCGTAGTACCGTTTGTCCAGCCCGTACCTGGGGTACAGGGCCTTCAGGTGCCCTAAGCGGGATTGCTGAAAGTAGTTGTAAAGGGCGTAAGTCCACTTGTATTGCCTTATCCATCCGATCATGCCATTCCGGTTTGGCGGCAAGATAACGGTAATCGGTGGGAATGCCCAAAATGTCTTGCCCGGGTGTACAGCGACAAACGGCCAGCGATAAATATACCTGTGGCACTACCGCCTGTACCCCGGACAAGCATTAAGACAGCGATAAGGCTAATGAGCCATCACGCAACATTTAAATTAATGCGTAAACTGTGCTTCCTCCGTACTCCCTTTCATGGCCACCGTAGAAGCGTCCTGTTGCACAGTATTCTGCAGGAAGTCAAAATAGGTCGTCCCCACAAAAGACTGATGCTTTACCGCAGCGAATCCGGTATTCTGTAACTCGAACTCCCGCTCCTGCAACTCACTATATCCTGCCATGCCGCGCGCCTTGTAGGCTTTGGACAACTCGAACATAGACGTGTTCAGGGCATGGAAGCCTGCCAAAGTGATGAATTGGAAGCGGTAACCGAGAGCAGCCAGGTCTTCGCGGAAGGTTAGCATCTGCTTTTCACTCAGATTGGCAGCCCAGTTGAAGGAAGGAGAGCAGTTATAAGCCAGGAGTTTACCTGGGTACTGTTCATGTATAGCCTGGGCAAACGCCCGGGCCTGCCCCAAGTCCGGATTGGAGGTTTCCATCCATAGCAAATCGGCGTAAGGCGCGTAGGATAACCCGCGGCTGATGGCTTGTTCCACCCCGCATCTAACCTTGAAAAAGCCTTCTGAGGTACGCACCTCACTCATCACAAAGGGGCGGTCACGCTCGTCAATATCAGAAGTGATCAAACTGGCAGCATCCGCATCTGTACGCGCAATGATTAGCGTGGGAGTACCTGCTACATCAGCTGCCAGGCGGGCAGCCACCAGTTTATTGATAGCTTCCTGCGTGGGGACCAGCACCTTCCCCCCCAGGTGGCCGCACTTCTTGGCTGAAGAAAGCTGGTCTTCGAAGTGAACACCTGAAGCACCTGCCTCTATAAGCCCCAGCATGAGCTCATAGGCATTAAGGTTACCGCCAAAGCCTGCCTCTGCATCAGCTATAACGGGCACCATATAATCCTTGTCCCCTTCACCATTAACCGATTGAATCTGATCCCGGCGACGCAGGGCATTGTTGATACGGCGTACCACATTGGGCACTGAATTAGCTGGATAAAGGGATTGATCGGGATACATAGTGCTGCCCAGGTTTGCATCAGCAGCGACCTGCCATCCGCTTAGGTAGATGGCTTCAAGCCCCGCTTCCACCTCCTGAATAGCCTGATTGCCAGTTAGCGCGCCTAGCCCCGCAATCCATTCCTGAGTATGTAACTTATGCCAAAACTTCTTTGCTCCCTCCCTGGCCAATGTATACTCCATATCCACTGACCCCCTCAGTTTGAGGACTTTCTCTGCAGAATAAGGGCGCTCAATACCTTCCCAACGGGGGTTAGTTAGCCAATCGCTTTTCAATTGCTGTACGCGGATGTCGTTTTTCATCGCTTGATGGTTTTGAATGCTTTTCACGATCAGGCATAGCTTGCCTGGCTGGCACAGGAGCACTGCACCAAATGGTGATTTGAAATAAAGGTGATAGAATGACCGGGTGGCTGTCTGACTACCCGGATGAGATTAGTCGATTAGGTTATATGCCGGTAAAGTGAGAAACGCTATGTATTGCTCTGACTTTACCAGCCGGTCGAATAAATCGATAGCTTCTGCGAAACGCCCCTTCTCGTAAGTTTCAGGACCGACGTAGGCCTTTATCTTTTGAAGCTCATCCGGTAAGAGCTCCCGGTAAAGTGAGTAGGTAACAGGGCGCCCATCGTCAAGCTGTGCTCCCGTGTGTATCCATTGCCAGACTTGAGTACGGGAAATCTCTGCTGTTGCTGCATCCTCCATTAGATGGTAAATGGCTGCTGCGCCATTCCCCCGCAGCCAGCTCTCAATATACAAGATACCAACGTTAATATTTAGCCGCAACCCAGCTTCCGTAATTGTGCCCTGCGGGGGCCGGAGCAGGTCTGCAGCGGCCACCTTCACATCTTCCCGCTTACGGTGGATCTGATTTTTCCCGGGCATTAATTCATCAAATACAGCTTTGGCGACCGGAACAAGTCCGGGGTGCGCAACCCAAGTGCCATCGTGGCCGTCCAGAGCCTCGCGCTGTTTGTCCTCGCGTACCTTATTAATGGCCGCCTCGTTGGCCGCCTCGTCCCCTTTTATAGGAATTTGGGCTGCCATTCCACCCATAGCATGTACCCCCCGTTGGTGACAGGTTTGAATCACCAGCTGGGAATAGGCTTTCATAAAATCCACCGTCATGCTCACCTGAGCACGGTCGGGGAGTACATAACCGGACAGATTACGCAACTTCTTAATATAGGAGAAGATATAATCCCAGCGCCCACAATTTAGCCCTGCCGAGTGCTCCCTAAGTTCATAGAGTATTTCGTGCAGCTCAAAGGAAGCCAGGATCGTCTCAATAAGCACAGTGGCTTTGATGGTTTTCCGGGGAAGACCTTTATACTCCTGTGCAAACAGGAAGACATCATTCCATAAGCGAGCCTCAAGGTGGCTTTCCAGCTTCGGCAGGTAGAAATAAGGACCAGAGCCTTTTTGGATCAAAGCCTGCGCATTATGAAAGAAATAAAGCCCAAAATCCACCAGGCTGCCGCTCATCGGTTCCCCATCCGCGGTGAGGTGTTTCTCATTGAGGTGCCATCCACGGGGGCGTACTAGCAAGACCGCAGTTTGCGCCTGAAGCTTATAGAACTTGCCCCGCTTTTTATCCTCAAACGTGATGTCGCCCCGGATAGCATCGTGGAGATTAATCTGCCCCTGAATAGTATTATCCCAGTTGGGCGTATTACTATCCTCAAAATCAGCCATAAAGGTTTTGGCGCCAGAGTTCAGCGCATTGATAACCATCTTACGCTCCACCGGACCAGTAATTTCAACTCTTCGGTCAAGCAGGTCGGGCGGCAGTGGTGCCACCTGCCAATCACTTTCGCGAATATGCTTTGTCTGTGGGAGAAAATCTGGCAATACGCCCTGATCAATCGTTTGCTGCCGCTCTTCCCGTGCCTGCAGTAGTTCCAGGCGACGGACGTTAAAGTGCCGGTGAAGGGCTAACAGAAATTCCTGCGCTTCCTCAGTCAGGATTTCGGCAAAAGAAGGCTTAAAAGCACCACTAATCACCAAACCACCTACAGTGGGGTATTTTTTTAGCGTTAAAGTTTCCATATTCTTCGTTTTTGATCGCTTTACATCCGCAATATGAGTATTATTTTCAAAAAGCGGAAATTCCGCTAAAAGAAAAATTAATCTTTTTCTCCTGATTTAATTTTGCCAGCGTACTTTTGTGAGACAGCTATGCCCGTCTTACATATGACTTACTGCTTATGCCCTGGATTTGAAATCGTAATTAAACCCAGCAATATGATCGTCCAACAAGATATCATCAAGATGATTTTTGGCTTCAAAGTCAAATACCACCGCCAACAGCTAAACTTGTCGCTGGAGGAACTGGCCAAGTCTGCTGGCTTATCCAAGTCCTACGTCCACGATATAGAAAAGGGGAAGAAATACCCTAAAGTGCAGCGGATTGATGCGCTGGCGAAGGCGCTGGGTGTAGACTACGACTATATGGTATCTATGCGGGCATCCAAAAAATTGCAGCCCATTGTAGATCTGCTCAGCTCCGATTTCATTAAGGAGTTCCCGCTGGAGCAATTTGGAATCAGCCCGGATAAGTTATTTGAGCTGTTTTCCAATACTCCCGATAAGGTCAACGCTTTCATCAGTACGATATTCAAGATCACCCGAAATTATCAAATGCAGCGGGAGCACCTGTATTTAGCGGCTCTTCGCTCCTATCAGGATATGTACGACAACTACTTTGAGGATCTGGAACAGGCCGTACGGGTTTTCCGGAAGGAGACTGGGTTGCCTCGGACGCTGACCGGGCAGCCGGGCATATTACGCAAACTGCTTCAGGATCGATATGGTGTCAAGGTAAACGATCTATCGATGGCCAAGGTACCGGAACTAAGTGGGCTGCGGTCTTTTTTTCAGGACAAAAGCCAAACGCTTTATCTCAACAGCCGGCTTACGGAGGCTCAACAGAATTTTCTGCTAGGCAGGGAACTGGCATTTCAATACCTAAACCCACCGGTGCGGCCTTACTTCACCCGCATAGTGGAAACCGATTCCTTCGAACGCCTGCTCAGCAACTTCCGGGCTTCTTATTTTGCGGTAGCCCTCCTGATGGACGAAGACAGTATGGTGGAGGACATCCGCAACTTCGCACGGGAAGCAAGCTGGGCTCCAGGTTACCTGCATCAGCTTCTCAATAAATATACGGCCACTTCAGAGATGCTCCTGCAACGCTGGACAAATCTTTTACCTCAACATTTTGGGATCAAAGACTTGTTTTTCATCCGGCTGGTGGGAGCAGAAGGACTACAGCACTTTCGCATGACCAAGGAACTACACCTTTCTCAAATGCACAACCCTTATGCCAACCAGCTCAATGAACATTACTGCCGCCGCTGGGTCTCTGTGAATATCATTAAGCAGCTCAAGTCCGACCTTAAACCAGGTGCTTTGCCTATAATTGATGCTCAGATTTCATCCTACTGGCAAACCGAAAACCGCTACTTGTGCATCTCTATGGCTAAACCAGACTTTCACACCCCTGCCCGGGGCATCAGTGTCACGATTGGGCTGATGGTAAACAACAATTTAAGGGAGCACTTCCGCTTCCTGAACAGCCCGGACCTGGCAACACGCCTCGTGCATACGACCTGCGAACGCTGCGGGATTACAGATTGTGAGGCCAGAGCTGTAACACCCAGTGTTTTGGAAGGCCAGCAGCGCAGAGCGGATATTTTAGAGGCCGGGCAACAGTTACCCTAATACACTGTGTAATAAATTTTTAAGCATTTTGAAGGGCTCTTTGATTGAGGCAAAACACCCTCGCTCAAAATACTCACTAACTTAATACAAAGTGTACTAGTGGATTTAGGCGTAAATACTTGACAGTTAAAGCCCGATAGCCCCGATAGCTATCGGGGGGGAGCACCACAGAAGGGCTTGAGCTTGAAAACACTATCAAATAATTCGGCATAATCGCACTAAATGCTACAGGAGCAGCTTCATTTAAATCAGCTTTTAACCTTTAGGTTGGCCCCGTCACTTCCGCCGCTTTGCCCCTTCCATAGCGGGGAGCATGGGCGCATTCTTCTCCTGATACGGCCCCATGCTGCGGAGGATGGAGTCCAGCAGGCCGATAGCCTGAGTGATGTAGGCGCCTTTGTTGAGCATGACGCACTCCGCCCGTTGCGCCATTACAGCGTCTGTGATTTCGGCCCGGCTGGGGATGCCTTTTTTGGCGAGGTTTTCCAGCACCTGTGTGGCCCAGATGTCTGGCAAATGAGCCGCCTGACAGAGCGACATGATCTCTTCCTGTACCCGGCCGATTTGGTCCCAGCCCGCTTCAATGGCAAGGTCGCCACGGGCGATCATGACACCGATGGGATAAACCGCCATGCCTTCCAACAAAATGTCTACGAGATGGTCAAAGCCGGCCTGCGTCTCGATTTTAAGGATAATCCCAATTCGGTTGGCTGCGCCAAGCTGGCTGAGCTCATCGATCAAATCGCGCACATCCTGAGGGCTATTGACGAAAGAGAGGTTGACGACATCCGCAAATTCAGCAACAAAGGGCAGGTCTTTGCGGTCTTTCGTAGTCAGGCCACGGATGCTCAGTTGGCTGTCGGGAAAATTGATGCCCTTATCCGCCCGCAACTTGCCGCCGCCTTCTTTGGTGTGAAGGATTTCGACGAACAACTCGCCATCCTTCACCTTGCGGATTACCCCTTCAATCTGCCCGTCATCAAAGAGAATGGGCTCACCGGCCTTCACCTGTTCGAAGACCTCCTCAGAAGTGCAGGAGATGTGAGCCGCCTCTGTGAGCTGACCATTGTCATCGTATTTGGCTGACTCCCCGAGCTCGTTGGACCGGTGAATGCGCAGGGTATCCCCCGTGGTCAGCAAAATGGGTGATTCCACCGGTGGCAGCACGCCTACGGTCAGCGGACGCGATTTAAATTTCTTATCGGTAAAGAGCTGACTGCCTTCCCCCAGGTAAACGGTACGGTAGGCTTCGGCAATACAGCCATCATCGAGCACCTGTGTAATCCGGAACTGCCGTTTTTTATGGCGGGTATCCCGGCAATACAGTTTGTCGCCCGGTTTCATTTTCTTGAGTTCTACGGAAGACAGCGGCAGGTGCGGATAAGGTTTGGTGGGGTGCGGTGCCGGGGCGATCCACACTTCTACCGGTTGCTTGACCCGCCCCAGGCTATCCTTGGGGGTTTTGAAGCGGCGCACCTTCGGGCCGGGCTGCAATTCACCGGTGCGGATTTTAGGGCCGGCGAGGTCCATAGCCACCTGACAGTGTACGCCGAGCGCGCGGGAGGCCGTCCGTACATTCGCAATCATCTTTTCCCAGGCTTCGGGCCCATCGTGAGCACAGTTGATCCGCGCGCAGTTCATGCCTTTTTGGACCATTTCATAGACCAGCTCGGGCTGTTCGGCGGCTTCACCGGGCAAGGTCACCATAATACGGGTCCGGCGGCCTTCGGTCCGGTAGCCGAGGAGCTTCCGGGTGTGGGTCCGCACGATTTCCTGCGCCTTGGTGATGGTCAGATTGATGCGCTCCTTTTCCACAAATTCGCCCAGGAGCAGCGCGCGGAGTATGGTGGCGGTTACCGAAAGGCTGGCCATCGTATGCCCTTCGGCTTTGGCCAGGCGGGAAAGCCCCATGCGGCCAAGTTGCTTCTGAAGCTCCCGGATATCAAAACTGCGCAAGGTGCGGTAGTGGATCAGGTTTTTGGCGGAAGCCAGCAGGTTAGGGTGGATGCGGCTCAACACCTCAGCGTACTCCAGCTCTTTGGATTTGGCTGCCCGCTCGATGGTTTCCACCTGCTCTAGCATGGATTGGATGTTGGGTTGGTCTTGAAGCATGAGGATGGGTTTATTGCTGACGCTGTTTTGCTAATTCCTGAGCGGCCCATTCTGCTGTTTGCTCAAACCAATGGTCCAATCGTGGGTGCTCCCCTTTAATAATCGCTGCAATTTGCTCGGAGTTCTTCAGGTAGGCCTCTTTTTTGTCCAAAGTCCAGTCAAGCGGGTAAGAAAAGATATCTTCAATATTGGAAGCCTTGTCTGCCAGGCGGATGATGCGTGCGCCACGGCTTAGTTGAGGAGCGGTTTCCAGTTGCCGTTGTTTGCGCAACTCGTAGGACAAGCTCATGTCATCGGTAAGCTCGAGGACGATGCCGGCTACTTCATGCCCAAAGCGTGCAGACAGTTCCTCCCCGGTCACATCGGTGTCTTCCACAATATCGTGAAGTACGGCAGCAAGCAGCAGGGTATCTTCTGTAAACCCACAACGGTTCACCAAGCCGTTGGTCACTTTAATCAGATGGTTGATGTAAGGCAGGCGGTCGTAGCCCCCACGGCGGTCGTATTGGTGTTTTACGGCAGCAAACTGCAGGGCCTCTAAAAGCTCCGGAAGCGCATGTGCGAACATAATTTTTGCTTTTGACAGGGGAATATAACAGGATTGTTCCGGAATAGAGCAGATCAGAGTTAGGCCCAAGGCATGATTTATGTCATCGAAAAAACAAAGTTTCTCTGAGACTGCAAAATCATTATTTTGTTTTAAGATAAATCTTTACTCCAAATTAAACTTCAAACAGGCGAATTACCATCCTCTAACGAAAAAAGAGCTTCCTTGACAAATCATCATTTTGAAATCGTATTTCCTTCAACTTTTTCAACAGCCATCCCGTTTTATTGATGGGTTTGCATTAGGAATCCACCACTCCCTTTCCGTATCTTCGGAAGCTCACAGTTGCCAAACCCCGAAAAAACTAGGTAAAACAAACGGTGCCCTACCAAACCAACCAAACCGAAACGTGGCCAGGGAAGAGCTAAATCCATTGGCTCCGGTTGCAAACCCATTTGCCTGGCTTTCCAAGTTTACAAGACCCGGCTGAGGTGGCCACACATTTCAGCTCTATTTTCTGACGCTTACAATTGATCGTATGAGTGAACCTCAGCAAAAGGGGCTGTACGTCCCGGAACTCGAAAAAGATTCTTGCGGTACCGGATTGATCGCCAACCTAAATGGGATTAAGTCGCATAAAGTAATTGAAGATGCCCTGACCATGCTCACCAATATGGAGCACAGGGGCGCCTGTGGCTGCGAGCCGAATACAGGGGACGGGGCAGGGATTTTAATACAGACCCCACACGCATTTTTTGCTAAAAAATGTAAAGAACAGGGGTTCGACCTGCCCGAATTTGGGAAATATGGCGTAGGCGTTGTCTTCTTTCCGGCCGACCGCAACCTGCGCAGGCAGTGCCGGGTCCTTTTTGATGACTATATCGATGAGCTGGGCTTTGACTTGCTTGGATATCGTAAAATCCCCACCGACCACGAAGAGCTGGGCGAATCAGCCGTATCGGTGGAGCCGCGTATGGAGCAGGTTTTTGTAATGCCTAAAACGCCTATGGAGCCCAAAGCACTGGAGCGCCGGCTTTATGTGCTGCGTAAGTTTTCCACCCATACCATTCACAATACCTATCCGCAGTCCAGGGATCAGTTTTACCTGGCTTCTTTTTCCTACAAGACGGTGATTTATAAAGGGCAGCTGACCACTTATCAGCTGCGCCCCTATTTCCCTGATTTGCACGATGAGCTGTGTGAATCTGCTATCGCGTTGATCCACAGCCGCTTTTCCACCAATACCGTTCCCAAGTGGAAGTTGGCGCAGCCTTTCCGGTACATCGCGCACAACGGAGAGATCAATACCATCATGGGCAACCTCAACTGGTGGGCTTCCAAAGAAGGGCTGCTGGAATCCACTCTGTTCACAGAGGAGGAACTGGAAAAGTTAAAGCCCATTTGCGGAGAGAGCCTTTCTGATTCTGCCAACTTTGACAACGTGCTGGAGTTTCTGGTCCTGGGCGGTATGTCCCTGCCACATGCGCTGATGCTGATGATTCCTGAAGCCTGGCAGCACGATGAGCAAATGGAAGACTACAAGCGGGCCTTCTACGAATACAACCGGACCATCATGGAGCCCTGGGATGGCCCGGCTTCCATCTGCTTTACCGACGGGATTCTGGTGGGTGCCACACTCGACCGGAACGGGTTGCGCCCCTCCCGCTACTGCCTGACCGAAGATAATGTGCTCATTGTGGCCTCAGAAGCAGGCGCCCTGCCGGTGGATCAGAGCAAGGTGGTGACCAAGGGGCGGCTACAGCCCGGCAAAATTCTCATTGCAGACCTGGACGAGCACCGTGTGATTGGGGATACGGAGTTGAAAGACGTGATCTGCCAGCGCCTGCCCTACCGGGAATGGCTGGACCAAAACCGGATAAACATCAATGACTTGCCTGCTCAGCAGCCTGCCAAAGTGGAATTTGACCAGAATACCCTGCTGCGCAATCAGCAAATGCATGGCTTTACAAAGGAAGACCTGAAAGTAGTGATTGGGCCGATGATCGAGGCGGGGAAAGACCCGCTGGGCTCTATGGGCGCTGATACACCGCTGGCGGTTTTGTCTAAGCAGTCGCAGCATCTGGCCAACTACTTCAAGCAGCTCTTTGCTCAGGTGACTAACCCGCCGATTGACCCCATACGCGAGCGCTCGGTGATGTCGCTGTATGCGATGCTGGGCGGCAGCAGCAATATTCTGGATATTAATGCGGACCGGGCCAAGTTCATCCACCTGGATTCCCCACTGCTGACCAACGAAGCGCTTAGCAAAGTTAAGTATATCAACCATCCGGATTTCAAATCAGGGGTTATCGATATCGTTTTCAAGTCCGGCCAGCAGGGCGGCCTTTTGCAGGCTGCGGTAGACCATATCTGTGGCGTTGCGGAAGACCTGGTGCGCAACGGCTCCAATATACTGATCCTCTCTGACCGCAATGCGGGCCCTTTTCAGGTCCCCATGCCTTCGTTGCTTGCGGCCGGGGCAGTACACCATCACTTGATTCAGAAAGGGCTTCGGAGCCTGACCTCGATCGTAGTGGAGGCAGGAGATGTACGCGAAGCGCATCACTACGCCACCCTCATCGGTTACGGAGCCAGCGCGATAAATCCCTACATGGCATATGCTTCCATCGCACAGCTATATGGAAAAGGCATTTTTGAAGCTGGCAAAACTTTGGACGATATCATTGCCACCTACAACAAAGCCATTGGAAAGGGGCTGCTGAAGATCATGTCCAAAATTGGCATTTCCACCCTGCAATCCTATCAGGGCGCTCAGATTTTTGAAGTGCTGGGGCTCAACAAAGAAGTGGTGGACAAGTGCTTCCGCGGTTCTATCTCCCGCATTCAGGGAATTGGGTTCGATGGCATTGCCGAAGAGGCGCTGATCCGGCACCGGCTTGCCTTCCCGGAGAATGGGGGAATGAACCCCCGTCTGGAGGTTGGCGGCGTCTATCAATGGAAGCGCCGGGGCGAGGCACACCTCTTTAGCCCGCAGGCAATTCACCTGTTGCAATTTGCCACCCGTACCGGCGACTACAAAACGTACAAAAAATACGCCAAGCTCATTGACGATCAGACAGAGCAGGCGCTCACCCTGCGCGGGCTGCTCACCTTCCGCCGGGGCGAGAAAATCCCGCTGAAGGAAGTAGAGCCTGCGGAATCTATTATGACGCGCTTTGCGACCGGCGCGATGTCCTTTGGTTCCATTTCCCATGAAGCCCACGCCACGCTGGCTGTGGCGATGAACCGGATTGGGGCCAAGAGCAATAGCGGCGAAGGCGGTGAGGACGAGGTCCGCTTCGAGCGCAAGGAAAATGGCGACTGGGAACGTTCGGCTATTAAGCAGGTGGCTTCCGGCCGGTTTGGCGTCACGAGCCATTACCTGACCAATGCGGACGAGCTGCAGATCAAGATGGCACAGGGCGCTAAGCCCGGTGAAGGGGGTCAGCTGCCCGGGCATAAGGTGGACGACTGGATTGGCCGGGTACGGCATTCCACACCGGGCGTAGGCCTGATCTCGCCACCGCCCCACCACGACATCTATTCGATTGAGGATTTGGCGCAGCTCATTTTCGACCTGAAGAATGCCAACCGGCAGGCACGGATCAACGTCAAACTGGTTTCTAAGGCCGGGGTTGGGATTATTGCCTCCGGTGTTGCCAAAGCCCATGCCGATGCCATCCTCATTTCCGGCCACGATGGGGGCACCGGCGCATCTCCGCTGACCTCCATACGCCATGCAGGCCTGCCCTGGGAGCTGGGCCTTGCGGAAACGCATCAGACCCTCGTGAAAAACAAGCTGCGCGACCGGGTGACCCTTCAGACAGACGGGCAGATGCGGACCGGGCGCGACCTCGCCATTGCCACCCTGCTGGGTGCGGAGGAATGGGGCGTGGCTACGGCTGCACTCGTGGTGGAGGGTTGTATCATGATGCGCAAATGCCACATGAACACCTGCCCGGTAGGCATTGCCACTCAGGACCCTGAGCTCCGCAAACGCTTTACCGGCAAGCCGGAACACGTGATCAATTTCTTCCGCTTCCTGGCCGAAGACCTGCGGGAAATCATGGCAAGCCTGGGCTTCCGCACGCTCGACGAGATGGTCGGCAAGGTGGAAATGCTAAAGGCAAAGAACAAGCCTAAATACTGGAAATACCGCGGGCTGGACCTCAGCCCTATCCTGTACAAGGAGCCGGCCGAGGAAACCGTAGGGCAATATAAAGCCATCGAACAGGACCACGGCATCAACCATGTACTGGACCGGCAGCTTATCGCGGTGGCCCAGCCGGCTATCAACCAGGGAAAACGCGTGGAAAGCAGTTTCGACATACGAAATACCGACCGGGCAACGGGCACCATGCTTTCCAACGAAATCAGCAAGCGGCACGGCGGCAAAGGCCTGCCGGAAGGCACGATACAGTTCCAGTTCCGGGGCTCGGCCGGGCAAAGCTTTGGTGCATTCGGGGCACCGGGCCTGAGCTTCCGCCTCGAGGGCGAAGCGAATGACTACTTCGGCAAGGGGCTTTCCGGGGCGCAGCTGATCGCCGTGCCGGACCGGGATGCTAAATTCAAAGCCAGCGACAACATTATCATCGGCAATGTAGCTTTTTACGGTGCCACTTCCGGAGAAGCCTTCATCAATGGCATGGCCGGGGAACGCTTTGCGGTGCGCAACTCCGGCGTAAAAACCGTAGTGGAGGGTATCGGCGACCACGGCTGTGAGTACATGACCGGTGGTATAGTAGTGGTGCTGGGCGACACCGGCAAAAACTTTGCAGCGGGCATGAGCGGCGGCATTGCCTACATTTATAACCCGGAGGGGCAGTTTGAACAGCGGGTCAACCGTGGCATGATCGATCTGGACCCCATGGAGGCAGAAGATGTTTCCCGGCTTCACGCTTTAATCACCAAGCACCACAACCTGACTGGCAGTGAGCGGGCGGCTGCTTTGCTTGCCGATTGGGACAATGCGCAGCAGCAATTCACCAAAGTAATGCCAAGGGACTACAAGCGCGTATTGCAGGCCCGAAAGGAAGCCGCTGATGCAGCCGCCAATACCCCGGCATTGGAAGACAGAGCCGCTGTTTAAATTGTAATCAGGACAAAAAAGCATTCACATCATGGCAGATCCAAAAGGATTTTTGAAATATACCCGGGAACTCCCTAATACCCGGGACCCACAGGAACGCATCAAGGACTACAAAGAATTGTACGAAGACTTTGAGGAGGAGAAAACCGTCAAACAGGCGGCACGCTGTATGGACTGCGGCGTACCGTTTTGCCACAACGGCTGCCCGCTGGGCAATATCATCCCGGAGTTTAATGACGCGGTATACGAAGAAGACTGGCAACTGGCCTACGAAATTCTAAGCAGCACCAATAATTTCCCGGAATTTACGGGCCGCATTTGCCCGGCGCCCTGTGAGGCGGCCTGTGTCCTCGGCATCAATCAGCCACCGGTAGCCATTGAGCACATTGAGAAGTCCATTGCCGAGGTGGCTTTTGAGAAAGGGTATGTGCGCCCACAGCCGCCTACTTTACGCACCGGAAAAAAAGTCGCGATCGTGGGCTCAGGCCCCGCAGGGCTGGCCGCAGCAGCTCAACTGAACAAGGTGGGGCATCTGGTCACGGTGTTCGAACGCAACGACCGCATTGGAGGGCTGCTGCGCTATGGCATCCCTGATTTCAAACTGGAAAAATTTGTGGTAGAGCGCCGGGTAGCCCTGATGGAAGCTGAAGGCATCCGTTTCCGCACCAATGCGAATGTTGGTGGGAATGTGGACCCACAGGAACTGATGGACCAATACGATGCAGTGATGTTGTGCGGCGGTTCTACAATCCCCCGCAACCTGAATATCGAGGGCAGAGAGCTGGAAGGCGTGCACTTCGCCATGGACTTTCTGGAACAGAACAACCGCAGGGTAGCCGGAGATGCCATCCCGGACGTGGAAGCCATTACGGCTAAGGATAAGCACGTGGTGGTGATTGGCGGTGGGGACACCGGCTCGGATTGTGTGGGGACTTCCAACCGGCATGGTGCCAAATCGGTTACCCAAATTGAGCTGATGGACCGCCCGCCCAACGACCGGGACCCTTTGACCTGGCCCAACTGGCCGGTGGTTTTGCGTACTTCTACCAGCCACGAGGAGGGTTGCGAACGCCAATGGTCGCTGCTGACCAAAGCCTTTACCGGGGAGAATGGCAAAGTTACCGGACTGAAACTGGTAGAGATTGAGTGGGCGAAAAACAGCAAGACCGGCAGGTATGGCTTTCAGGAAGTGGAAGGCACCGAGCGGGAAATCCCCTGTGACCTGGCGTTGCTGGCTATCGGCTTCCTGAGCCCGCAGTACCGGGGCATGCTGGAGACGTTGGGGGTTGAGATCGACGAGCGTGGCAATGTCCGCGATGAGGACTACCGTACAAATGTGGAAAAAGTATTTGTGGCCGGGGATATGCGCCGGGGGCAATCGCTGGTAGTCTGGGCCATTGCAGAAGGCCGGGAAGCAGCCCGAAGTGTGGATAAATTCCTGATGGGCGAATCCAACCTGGAGGCGCGGGATAAAGGTTTTTTGATGGCAGAAGGGTGATCCCGGGCTAAGACTATGTTTGGAGCTTGCTCCTATTGCAAACCAAGGACTTATGAACCCCGCTGAAATGCGGGGCAGGCTCTGGCGTTATCTTTTTTAGCTTATTTGGCCCTGACGATAAATGTCTGGATGTAAACACCCGCCAAACGCG
>JANSXW010000123.1 GCA_024742755.1 bacterium
GATTTTATCATGGCTGCTTCTTTAGCGTTAACGCAAGACTACTTTTTGGCGCAGTGGGGCTGCACCGGAGGCTGGCGCTACGGCCACAAGGTATATTCCTGCTGGCAGCGAAAGCTTTACCCTGGATATTAAGTGGAGGGGGCATCCTCATATACTTCCCCGTAAATAAGTCCTGGATAATCCGTGTTCTCTTCCTGGCTGTATAGAATGTCAGCATGAGCGCATAGCCAAAGGGCAAGCATGGTAAATGCCCAATATTTGTGTGTGTGTTTAAGCATGGGGTCCGGTTTTTTAGTGGTTGGAGAATGATTGGTAAGGTACAATATTAAAAGGACAGATGCAATGTTTAAAAAAGGTAGTATTCCAAATCCATTTAACTGGTTAACCTTTCATAATGAGCTAGAGCCCATGCGATATATAAGCGGCCACGCGCTCAGCCCGGCATTATTTGTTGGGCAGCAAGCGCAAAGGAAGGCCTTTGCCCGCTGGTGTAGAGTTTGAGCCCAGTACCTCCCAAGAGCTCTGCCCCAGCTTCTTTCTCTGAAACCTGCCGCAGAGCAAAAAGCTCCACGACAGGCACACCAAGCTATCTGGAGTAGAGCTTAAGCCAAGGTTTTGCCAGGCGCTCTGCCCCAGCTTTTCCCAAAACCTATCGGAGAGCGGGAAGCTCCCCCGACAGGACAAGGCCGCTAGTGTAGAGCTTAAGCCAGGACCTTACCAGGAGCTCTGCCCCAAGCTTTTCCATTATTTATGAAGACGGAAGGTTCGCCGGGCAGGACGCCGCAGCGCCTGCCAGATGCTATAGACATGCATGGCCATGCAGAATGGAAAAATGAAGCTCATCAATGGCACAAAGAGCGGATGGGTCAGAAAAGCGCCGTCCGGCGTGGTAACGAAAAGCTGGTACGGGCTCTGCGGAAGCGAAACGAGGGCGATAGCCACGAGGTAAAGCAGGGAGAAAAGCCCAAAAGTATTCCACAGCAAAGTCTCCGGCCTCCGGAACTGCCCACGGGCGAAGAAAACATAGCTGCCCATCAAAGCGCTAATACCTACCACAATATCATAGTTAAACCACAGGAAGGTCAGCTGAGGTGGTACATACCGGCCAGCGTAACCCATCCACAGCAGCAAACTGAGGGCAATACGAACCCCTTGCACCTTAACGATCCACTGTGGAGGTGTGATCAGAATGACCTGCCGGAAAAACCGGAAGCCCAGCAGCAGCAGGAAGAAAACAGAAGGCAGCAGGAAAAGGCTTAGCATGGTGAGCACCGGCTCGGCTGTCCCGTACCGGGCGCTACTGGCCAGCCCGATGCTGATCAAAAGCCAGATGCTGAGCGACAAAATAACCAGCCGGCCCGCTTTTTTGCGCTGAGCAGGCGGCTGCTTCAAACGGCTCATGCCAATGCGCAGCGCCGTATAAAAGCTGCCCAACAATCCGGCGGTCAGCAGCAGCGTTATCAATTGGCCGATAAGAAATAAGGACTGGCTCATATCAGAATATGGTTCCGGAAGATAGGCTTTTGACAGCCGATCAAAAAAGAAACCGGGCAAGGATTTTCAAGACCAGTGTAAATCAAGTATTATTGTAAACACAGCAGGTCTCTCGCCAGAGCTTGCTTCATTCACAACCCGAGACTCCTCCTGCATGGACAACAACAAGACAACGTCAGTACTGGAAGCCGCCCGCGCCTATGCTCAGGAGCGTTTCCAGGCGGGTCTGACTGCCGACCACCAATACCACAATCAGGGGCATACCGAACGGGTATGCAAAGCGGTGCTGGAGCTGGGGCAGTCAGCAGGGCTTAAAGGCCACCAATTGGAAATCCTGGAACTTGCTGCCCTTTTCCATGACCTGGGCTTTACGGAAACTTACGAAGGGCACGAAGCGGTGAGCCGGCAACTGGCCGATCAGTTCTTGTCCGGTCAGGCGTACGAAGAAGAACGCAAAGCGGAGGTGCTCAACCTGATTGACGTCACCTTCCCGCCTAAGGTGCCGCAAACGCAGCTCGAGAAAATCATGTGCGATGCTGACCTGAGCAACCTGGGCAGCCCGCATTACTTCGAGTACCTGCAGGCACTGCGCCACGAGTGGAAGACTTTTCTAAACCAGGAGTACACCGATGAAGCCTGGTACAGGCTCAACTATAAATTTGTCAAAAACCACCGCTTTTATACCGCTGCGGCTGTAGAAGCCTACGACAAACAATGGAATGCCAACCGAAAGCAGTTGAAAAAGCTCAGAGAGGAGCACCGCAGCCCGGCCCTGGGCAATGACAAACCGGCTAAGCCGGAGCAAGCCAGGCTGGCCGGGACCATCAGCGAAAACAAAAGTGCGCAGACCATGTTCAAAACCAGCCTGCGCAACCACCTCGATCTTAGCGCGCTGGCGGACAACAAGGCCAACATCATGCTGAGTGTGAACGCACTGATCGTTACCATCGTCATGCCGCTGGCCAGCTCTTACGTCAGTGAGCACCCTCAGTTGGTGATCCCGATGCTGGTACTGCTGGTGACATGCCTGACCTCTATGGTATTTGCAACCTTAGCCACCCGACCCATCAAAATGAGCGGAGAAACGAGCCGGGAAGCCATTTCAAGTGGCACTTCCAACCTCTTCTTTTTCGGCAACTTTTTCAAAATGGACTTTCCCGCCTACGAATCCGGCATGCTGGAGATTGTCTCCGACGCTAAAAAGCTGGACAGTTCAATTATGCGGGATTTATATTTCCTGGGAAGGTCGCTGGGCCGGAAGTACCGACTGCTCCGGATTTGCTACACTATTTTTATGATTGGTATTATCACCACCGTCCTGGCCTACGGCCTGCTGACTTGGATCACCTCTGCTACTTGATCATATCCCGGGGCGGAGACAGGAATAAGCCCACCCGGAAATAGGGTTGGGGCGAGGTACGGGCGCGAAAGTCATAAGTGGCATCAAGGGTGTTGTCAAAGCGGGCCCGCCTGGGGATGAGGTAGCCAGTCTCTGCGGTCAACCAAATCCAGGAGTATAGTTTTCTGTCATAAGTGGCTTTCAGGGCAATCTCGGCGTGACGGAAGTAGTAGGGGGTCATGCCCTGCGTTTCCGGCTGCAACAGGTCAAGAGCATAGGAACTGCTTTGGTACTCCACTCCAAAGAGCAGGAGGTTTGTGGGCGAAAAGTTGTAGCGCATCATGATTTGAACTGGCAGTACCGTTTCGATGCCCCATTTTTCGCTGAACGTTTGATTGAAGACACCAAATGGGAGGATCGTTGTGTTGAAAAAATTGCGCCCGAACATCAGCCCAAGCCCCCATTCCAGATCATCCCGTTCCTTGAAGCCTACGGCTGCCAGGCCACTGTAGGTAGCGTAGCGCGGGTCGAAATTCATCATCTGTGCGTAATCGCCCCGGTAGGAAGTTCGCAAGCGCAGGCCACCGTAAACCCGCTCATTGAAAGACTTGGTGATGTAGACCGAATACTTATTGGTACGCAGCGGCTTGCCGTTAAGCGATTCGAAAAGCTCCTGATTGAAGTAGCCAATCCGGTCAAAGTGGACCGACTCTTGTTGGTACTCGTAGCCTGCCAGTACTTTCAGGCTCGGTGCATTGACGATAGGAATTTTGATTTTGGCACGAAACTGCTCGATGTAGTCAATTTCGCTGGCATTGGCACCTTCTATGCCACCGGCGCGGGGAGCAAGGTTTTGATCGCCTACCATAGTCCGCTCAATGAGCAGGCCGCGGCCGCGGGACTTGTTGACGACTCCGGGGCGGCAGTAAGCCATACCGTCTTTCGTCAGGTCAATATCCTCTTTTTCAATCAGCGACAAAGATTGCCCAATTCCGCTCTGCCAGGAAGCGGCAAAGCAAAAAATGAGTAATCCTATCAAAGAACGGCTTTTGATCATACTAAACCTGTCTGATTTTTCTTTTTGACGGCGGTCCCGGGATTCGTCACTACAAAATTAGCAAACGAATTGACCCGCAAGCTTATTATTCGGCCCTTTGCAAGTGGACTGACCCGTAAATGGTTGACAGACCACTGGCTTTACCGGCAAGAGGAGGTCCTCCTGCTTTACTATCAAAAAAGAATCAGCGGTTAAATGTTCCTTTTGGGATGTTAAAGTCTGTTACTGAGCTACTAGTGCGACTAGACCGAATTATTCGATAGTATTTTCACGCTTAAGCCTTTTGTAGTGCCTGGTCTTTAATTGTCAAATATTTACGGCTCAATCCACTAGTATTTGACTGTGAAACGGAGGGCCCGCAGCCCCTGCACACCCTGTAGTTTGCCGATTTTGAGGTCCTCGATTTCTTCGGTGATGTAGCCTTCAGAAATAAGGTAGTCCGCATATTCGAGGTACTCCTGCCTATCTTTCTCCTGCAGGTAAACAATAGCGACTTTACCGGCCTGCGTCAGCCGCTCGTCCGTGCCTTCGATCAGGGCTTTGTCAATGCGCTTCTTGAGAATTTCATAGCGGACATTGTAGGCCCCATCCACATCAAACTGTTTTTCGTCCATCCGGAAGCGGATGGACAGGGGGTTGGAGTAGGTAAAGATCAGCTGCGCAGTGGTGAGCGGTACGGGCAGGTCGGCTTGTAAATCCTCCACCAGGCGAGTGACTTCGCACATGTCAATGAACTGCCAGAGCCGGAGGTTGCGCAGGTGCATAGGCTTGAAGGTGCCGGTTTTGAGCAGGGACTGCCCGGCGTAGATGTCGTACTCCACGCCATCCGTCTTGTAGCGCTCAAAGTAGTGGGGGACAATCTTTTGGGCGGCTTCCTGCTGATCTTCCAGGTAGCGCGCTATGGTGGAATTGATCATGGACACGCTATCCTCGTACTTTCTGCGTTCCTGGTACACAATGCCCAGGTCTGCATCAATGTAGTTGAAATAGTGACGGACCTTGGCTTGCAGGGCAGGGTACCGGCTTCTGATGTCCTCAAGCACCGGGTGGATTTCTTCCTTCAGCCAGGAAACGATCCTGGACTCGTCGTTGGAGTTGAAGTCCTCCAGCACGCCTTTGAGGTTGCGTTCCGCAGCCGCCCGGTATTGGTTGAGCAGCGGGTAACGGCCCATGCCAATCGCTACATCCAGCAGGTCCAGCAACAGGTGCAGGTTTTCGGAAAGGTCGGCCTGTATGGCATGGTTCCGCCGGTCGGAGGAGCTTACAATATCTGCTTGCGCATAGAGCGGGTGTACATCCCGAAAGGCAATGGGCGGTGCAGTGGCATTTTTTCCCTCGGCCTCCCGCTTTTCCAGCAGGTTGTAGGAGGTTTCAATGAATTTCCACTCCACGCTCGGATGAATGGCTGTGTATTGCTCCCGGATGATGGCCTCAATCTGATTGTCGATTTCATCCCGGCTGCGTTCCACGGCCAGACTAAACAAGCTCACCAATTCCCGGAACTTCAGTTCCACAAAGCTGTGCAGTTCGTAGGGCTTGGGAGAACCAATCTCGAGCAGGCCAATGATGCGTTCTTTTTTGTTCAGCAAGGGCGCAACGATGATGCTGCGGATGCCCTTTTTGATCAGGCCCGCTTCGATTGGGGTCTTGTCTTTTATCTTTTCCAGGTCTTCTACCAGTACGATCTCCTGGTACTTGCAGGCTTTCTCATAAATAGAGCCCGCGTTGTCCTCCGCCAGCAGGTCCGCCTGCTCCCCCGCCAGGAAGTCATAACGGATTTTATAGCGGTGTGCCACCTGATACGCCTTGGGGTAGTCAATGGCCGTAACGCCCATCTGCAGGTTGGGGATGTCAAAGAAGTTGCGGACCAGGTCCTCTAACCTGCTGACTTTATCCTCCTGCACCACCGCGTTGCTTTCCAGCAGGGAGAACTTGAGGCGGGACAGGGCCTCTTCCTCCGTGATGTCGATCAGCGTACCGATGGTGAAGCCCTGAAATTCGAAGTTCTCCGGGGGCAGGTACTTCATCCAGAGGTCTACATCGTACACATTGCTTAGCAGCTCGTTGATTTGTTCCTGGCTAAGCGGTTTCAGGGGCTTTAGCTTTTTGAGCCTCATGTAATCGGTGTCGAGGCGGGTTTTGTAGTGCCGCTCCATGCCCGTTTCCGGGTTGGAAATGGAAATCGACAGGGGCGATCCGATTTTCAGATCGGTGCCATAGTAGGTATTCAGAATGAAGCTGCAGGCGCTGATTACCATAGAACAGAAGGTGAAGCCCGGCTTGTGGTTGATGACGTACTTGAAATTCTTAGCCCGGATGTGGTCCTCCAGGGCAGGCGTCATGTAAATCGGTGCCATTTCGAAGGGCGCAGACACCTTGATCAGTTCCTTTCGGCGCAGGGCAGGAGGGACGACCATCAGCATTAGCAGGTCGATAATGTCTTTATGTTGCTCCAGTTGCCTGCGGTCTTCAATGGGTTGCCACAGCTCCGGCGCATCCTTCAGGCGGTCCATGACGAACTGCCCTACCCCCGACTCCACCGGGTTGTCGCTTTCCGCCTTCTCTTTGATCATCTCCAGCAAAGGCGCCAGGCTAAGCTTGAACCGGAACGGCATTTCTCCAATCTCAAGTTGCTCCAGCACATTCCATTCTTCATCCACCACAGCCTGCCGGGTGTGGGGCTGCGTCTTTGGGGGTTCTACCGGCAAGTCGATTTCTTCCATAGTATGCAATGCTTATTCTCATAGTAAACGTGCCACAGCAGGCTTTAGATGCGGAAAGTAGAGCAACGGGGCACTTTTCCCGATTGAAGTTGGCTGCAGGACTACAGGAATTAAGAGGGGTAACTAAAGCCCAGGTGAGTTGAAGCTTCATTAATTGTTTTGATAATTAAATCTGAAAAGCCAATGCTTTTTATATTTGCAAGCAAACATTGCTGTTATGAAAAAGCGCCTTCTGTTCAGTATGAGCCTTCTGTCGGCGATCTGCCTAACGACCTGCACGCCAAAGGTCGCTTTGAAGTGGTCGGCGGAAGAATTCGAAGCCTATCTTCTTCCAGTGAGTAGCGTAGAGGTCGCTCCGGGGCTATTCTACGATAAGCGGGAAACAATGGTAATCGATTGGCGGGAGTATCTGTATTGGTTAAAGGATGTTTATGGCATAAAGTCTGATGAATTCAAAGCTGCACTGCCTTCAACGTCTGTTTGGGGAACGCCCTACCGGTGCCTGGCCCCTTTGGAAAATGATTACTTCAGCCTCGTTAAGTACAGTACTTTTCCGATGGTCGGAATAAGCCGTGTTCAGGCTTTGGCTTACGCAAAATGGCGGGCGGACCGGCTAATGGAAGTCTACTTGCTGACTATGGGGGCGATAACCCATCATTATGATCCGGGGCCCCGCAACCATTTTACCATAGAGCGGTATTTGTCGGGTAAATACCGCCGTTTCAAACCCCACCCGGTTATTACCCGATACATTCACTACCGGCTCCCTTCTGAGGAAGACTGGGAAAAAGCTCAGGCGCACAACGAAAAGATCCTGCGGAGCTACCTTGAACAGTGTCAGGAGGACTGCCAGGAACCCGTCAATGCCGGACAAAATCCCTGTGTGCTGGAGGAAGCTATCACGTTGCCGGTAGTCAAAACAACTTCTGGAATTGTGCCGGATAGCCTGAATTACATCAGGCATCTTAAAGGCAATGTGGCAGAATGGTCAGCCACTCCGGGCATTACGCTGGGCGGAAGTTGGTTTCATACGCCCGCTGACGTTGCTCAGTATGCTTTGTTCCGGGCCGACACACCAAATGCCTGGACCGGTTTCCGGTTAGTGGCGGAGTACCGGGAAGTGGGATACTGATCATTAGGGGGGGCGATACAGCGCAAATTGAATAAATTGAAAAAAAACGGTGTGCGCTCCCAACCCTTTTGCCCATCCCCTACATCTGTACTCCGGAAGCCTGCCACAGCAGGTCATTCCCCTGAAATCACCTGACTTAATTTTTAAAACCTTCTGACCATGAAAGTATCCAAATCACTGCTTCAAGCCATCGCTCTGGGCGTTGCCCTGGGCGGCGGTGCCACATCCTGTACGCTGCTTGACAATTCCGATGAAGTCAAGCCCGACACCGAAAAAGCCGCCGAAGACGAGCGCTGCACGACCGATGACAGTGATAAGCCCTGGTACAATTGCCCGGCTTGCGGAATGGGCTAAGCATGGAGCATGCCGATTTACAGCGCCCACGCGCTACCCTCGCCTGTAATTTAGACACCAACCTGCTGCGGGCAGCTCACCCGTTGCTCGCAGCAGGGGAGGTGGAGGCATTGGAGTGGTCCTTTGACGCCCTTTTCCAGTTTCCGGAAATCCCGGACTGGTTTACCGCCCTGATCCAAGCCTACAGCGAGGAAGGGCGGCTTGTGGGCCACGGGGTCTTTTTCTCGCTCTTTTCGGGCCGCTGGAGCGCGGAGCAGCAGCAATGGCTTGACCGCCTGAAGGCGCTTGCTGAAGTGTACCGCTTCGATCATGTGACGGAGCATTTTGGCTTCATGACCGGTGCTGACTTTCACAAAGGCGCGCCCCTGGGTATACCCTTTACGCCCCAAACCCTGCAACTTGGCCAAGACCGCCTCCAACGTATCAGCGCAGCGGCGGGCTGTCCGGTAGGCTTGGAAAACCTGGCTTTTGCCTACACACTCGATGAGGTGAAGCGCCACGGCGACTTTCTGGAGCAATTGCTGGAACCAATCAATGGTTTTATCATTTTGGACCTCCATAATTTGTACTGCCAGCTCCACAACTTCCGTCAATCTGCTGAGGAACTGCTCCGGCTGATGCCATTGCACCGCGTACGGGAAATACACCTTTCCGGTGGCAGCTGGGAACCGGCAGCAGGGGAGAGCAAGCGTCTAATCCGGCGGGACACCCACGATGAAGCGGTGCCTCAGGCGGTATTCGACTTGCTGGAAAAAGCCCTGCCGAAGTGCCCAAACCTGAAGTACGTCGTTCTGGAACAACTCGGAGGGGCACTGGAAACACCAAGACAGCAGCGGGCTTTTCAAGCTGACTTTCGCACCATGCACGGCATACTGAAACGCCAAAACCATTCAGGGAAAACGTCCGCCCCGGCCAACGATTTCCAACCACCAGCTTTCACCCTGATGGCTACGCCCCGGTCCGATGAAGCCCTGCACCAACAGCAGCAGGCCTTGTCTGAAATTCTGGAAAATGCAGCAAACCTGAGGACTGCCCGCGCACAATTGTCCAGTTCCCCTCTTGCAGAGACTGCCTGGAACGTCGAAGACTGGGAAGATGATATGCTGGAAACCGCTAGGCGGATTGCTCAGAAATGGAAGGGCGGTTGGGGCTAAGGCGCACCGCTTGCCGGCCCTTTGCCTTCCGGTAAGCTTCGGCCGTGTCCCGGATGGTCTGGGAGATGGGCGTGTATGCAAAATCGAAGTGTTGCAGCGATTTCTGATTGTCGTAGTAGAAGACCCAGCTCGAATTGCGGGCGGTCTCCCGGGTAAGGAACGGGCGCTTGCCGGTCAGTTTAGCTTGCAGCCAGGCCAGCCGCCAGGATAAACCACGCAGGATTTTTCCAACCTTGTATCTGGGTGGTTGCGCCCCAAGCGCCTGCGCGACTTCCGTCAGCAGTTGCCGATAGGGGTAGTGCTCGGCATTGAGGATGAAGCGCTCGTTTTTGATGCCGCTTTCCATCAGCCGGACCATGTACCAGGCTACATCCCGCACATCCACGAGGCCTGTTGTGCCCACCGGATAAAAAGGGAAGCCTTCGTCCACCATGGGAAAAAAGTGTGCCGGGCCGCTTTCCCAAAAACCACTGCCCAGTACAATGGAAGGATTGACCACCGCAATATCCAGCCCTTCGGCAAAGCCGCGCCACACCTCCATTTCACCCTGATATTTGCTGACCGCATACCGGGTGTTGAAGGGGCTGCGCTCCCACTTTGCCGTTTCGGTGATGGTGATGCCCTGCTTGGTCCGGCCCAGGGCCGCGATAGAGCTTACGTACAGCAATTTCTTAATCCCCAGCCTGAGCGCTGTATTCACTACGTTGGCCGTGCCGGTGATGTTGACGGTTCGCAGGTGCCGGGCATCAGCAGGATCAAAGGAGACAACGGCTGCACAGTGAAAAACATAATCGCAGCCCTCCATCGCTTTTTCCAGCGCGAAAATATCCAGGATGTCTCCATCTGCCCATTCTACCTCTGCAGCCAGGTCCGCTACCAGGTCCATCGGGCTACCCGGACGGCGGATTGCCCGGATGCGGTTGAAGCCATCCGCCAGGAGCTGTTGCAGCAGATGGGAACCAATAAATCCGGTGGCACCGGTGATGAGTATGGAGCTGTTTTTATCCATTTAGCGGTTATGCGTTTTGGGCGGTGTATGCAGCCCGCCGCCACAGCTTGGTGCAGTGCTGCCTGTAGCTGTAGGCAGCGTGTTGGGCAGGTTTTCCAGGCGCAGTGCCCCCATGAGGGCCATCAAAATGGCTTCTTTGTATTCGATGATTTGGGGTGAAGGCACTTGTACTGCTAAGGAACGGTTTTTTTCGCACTTCGCGCGGATGCACTCCACGAGAAACGTATTGAATGCTCCCCCGCCAGTGAGCAGCATGGTGTGCGGCCCGGGCGGCAGCTTGGCTTTTTGCGCTATAGCGCTGATGCTGGCCTCAATGCTTTGCGCAATTTGCCAGCAAGCCGTATGCAGCCGGTCTTCCACTGCAGCCGGGTAGTCTTTGTAGAGGGGGAGGAGCTGTTCCTGTACCCAATCGTTGCCCAATGATTTTGGGAAGTCAGCCTGATGGTAAGGCAAAGCCATTGCCCGTTCCAGCAATTCGGGCAGGCATTTTCCCGTACGGGCCAGAGCGCCCCCTTTGTCGTAGGGCTGCCCGGCTTCCTGTGCCAGGGCGTTGAGCACCTGATTGGCACCGCTGCAATCAAAGGCCACGTAGCCCTGTTCTGTTCGGGCACTGATATTGGCAATGCCGCCCAGGTTCAGCATAAAGGTCTGCTCCGAAAATAGATACCGGTCTGCAATCGGAGCAATAGGAGCGCCCTGCCCGCCAAGCGCAACGTCCTGCATTCGGAAATTGTCGATAGCGGGGCGCCCGGTGATCGCCGCGATGGCTGCGCCGTCTCCTATTTGTGTGGAAACGCCGGATTCCGGAAAGTGGAAAATCGTGTGCCCGTGGGAAGCGATGGCGTCCGCATCAGCGGTCTGCGCCTCCAGAAAAGCCTTCGCCTGCTCACCCAGGAATTGACCGAATTGGGCGTGGGCTACCGCCAGCTCCCGGGCACTGCCAGCGGGAAGCGCACGTAGCCGGTCAACCCAGTCTGCCGGAAAGGGGCGGGCTTCACACGCCAGCACTTCCCAGTGCGTGAGCGACATGCCGTCGAACGCAAAGGTGCAAAGCGCCATATCCAGCCCATCGAGGGAACTGCCGGACATTATGCCGAGTATGGTGTGCTTATTGCCCAAGCTTCATGGTGTATTTGGCGACTGCTTTGATCTCTTTCTCGTCCAGCAGGGCTTCGAAGGCGGTCATGGCTTTGCGGCCGTTGGTGATGACGTTGATGCGCTCTTCCAGCGTCAGCTCGGATTCCTGCAGGTTGTAAGCACCGCTTGCGCCCATGTCGCCGTAAAGGCCGTGGCAGGTGACACAGTACTGCTTGTAGATTTTCTCGCCGTCCGGTTTGGCCGCAGCGGCTACAGCTTTCGCGCCTGTACTGCTGTTGCTTTCGGCGGGAGCACTGCTGCCGCCACAGGCATAGATTAGCGCGGCAATGGCTATGAAGACCAATCCTTTTCTCATTGATTCTATTTTTTGGCAAATTAACAAAATAGAGTGGGGTAGGTTGGTAGCGGGAACGGGTTTGTGGAAAAATGAGCACCGGGCAGGGCAATCGGGAGGCTACAGCACATACCTTTGGTACAGCCTTTCAAGCACCGCTTCGGGGTCATGGCATAAGCCGGGGTGGGTTGGGGAGCTCTGAATGATGGTGCTCCTGGCAGCCACCAGCCAGCGGAACCGGGAGGCCATGTCGAGCTCGCCAATCTTACCGCCCTGACGGCCTCCGGCGCATACCGCTTCCCAGGCTTTCAGGTAGCGGCGTATCATATCTACGTCCACTTCCTTTGAAAAAGCACTCACCTTTGCATCATCTATCTGATACCTGATGCCCAGGAACTTCTTCCGTTTGGAAAACAAAATGACCCCAATATTCAGGAACTCCTCCCGCTCTACCCTGGGCACCAGCCTGACCACCGCGTATTCGAAAGTTACTTTATTTTGCATCTAAAGCTTCTTTGGCCAGTAAATCAATCTTATCCAGCTTTGCGTTCAGGAATTCACGGTAAGCGTTCCGTTTTTCGTCCGGGCTGAGCTCCATATCTTCCTCCGTTAGCCATTCTTCAGGAATGACGGCAATGATTTCGGCTATTTTGGCTTCATCGATGGCGGCGCGGATATCCCGGGAGGCCTCGTCCAGGTGGTTGGCTTTGGCCAAAAGGACGTGGTCTTTCACTTTCGGGAACGCCCGGGAGAGGTAATCGCGCCAGTTTTTCCAGTTGTGGTGGAAGTAGAGGCTGGCACCGTGGTCAATCAGCCAAAGCTCCCGGTTCCAATTGAGCAGGTTGGTGTTTTTTGCCGTCCGGTCGATATTGTTGATCAGGCTATCCAGCAAGACGACCTTGGAAGCAGAATAAGAATCCGCTTCGGAGACCAGGGGGTCGTAGGTGATGGCCCCGGAAAGGAAGTGTAGCCCCAGGTTCAACCCGACACTGAACTTCAGGAGGTCCTGTATCTCTTCGTCCGGTTCCGTTTTGCTGAACGAGTCGTCGAGGTTCATGAAGACCACCTCCGGCACATTGAGCCCAATCTCCTTGGCAAGCAGCCCACCAATGAGCTCGGCGATCAGCGCTTTTTTGCCCTGCCCGGCACCCCGGAATTTCAGGACATACAGGAACTCGTCATCGGCTTCCACGATGGCAGGCAGAGAGCCGCCTTCCCTCAGGGGCTTCAGGTATTGTACCACATCAACGGTTCTGACCTCAATCTTACTCATATCCTGTTTACAGTTTTACGGGTTTCAAAGATATAGGGAAAAAGAAATAAAAGTAAATCACGGCAGTGAAAGGGCTCCTGCCCGGCACCCGTTTTCCAGCTCCCTGACAAATGTCACCCCGCACAGTGATCTTTTTCACACGGGCCCGGGCAACAATTGCCTAACTTAAGGTTGTGCTTTATCAAGGGTGTGGAGGAAAGGGAAATGCCACAGACGATCCGGCCCTTCACACCTGGCATCGCACCGGGATCTGACCCATCCTGATTCCTTAACCAAAGCCGCTGCCTGTGCAGCCGCGTGACCAAATTGCAAACCATGAGAACCATACTCAGCCCTACCGATTTTTCCCTTTGTGCCCGGTACGCGACCGATGCTGCTGCACAACTTGCCCGGCGGCTTAATGCCCAGCTTCATTTACTGCACTGCATGAACCTGCCCGATGGATGGGATGACTGGAGCGAGCAGCAACGCGCTATGCGCCCGGATATACAGCAGATGGTCGCTAATGCTCAGCTGCAATTGCAGGATTTGAGCAATGCCTACCCCAATTTGGAGGTAAAGGCCACCGTTAGCAGTGGCGCACTGCCCAAATCTGTGGCGGAATACGTTGAACACGCTGCAGCAGACCTTGTGGTCATGGGCTCTCACGGTGCCAGTGGCAAGAATGAATACTTCATCGGTTCCAATACCCAGAAAGTGGTGCGGGAAGTGCACTGCCCGGTATTGGTGGTCAAGGAGCCCCTTGAGCAGATCAATTTCGACAAGGTGGTCTTCGCTTCTTCTTTCCACCAAAAAGAACGGGAGGCTTTCCTGAGGTTCAAGGAGTTTGTCAAGCCCTTCGTACCGGAGATTCACCTGGTGGAAATCCACACCTCTTCTTTCTTCGATCCGCCCTACATCCTGAGCCGGCAGGCTATGGAAGAGTTCAGGGGGCTGTGCGCGCCGTTCCGCTGTGAGACGCATGTGTTCCGCAACTTTAGTGTAGACCGGGGCGTACGGGCTTTCGCCGAAAAGATCGGGGATGGCCTGATAGGCATTTCCAACCACCACCGCCATCCGCTGCGGCGTATGCTCAGCGGCAGCAACGTGGAGGCTTTGGTCAACCACTCTGACATCCCCGTGCTGAGCGTGGACTATCTGGATGAAATAGATGTCCCGGCACCTGTAGCAGAACGCAAACGACAACAATTATCCTTTTGATTTCATAAAACCAGGTGGGGAAGGCCTCCTGCCTGGCCCTTTTGAAAAACCTGTAGCCTATGCGCCGTAACCTCCTTTTTCCTACTGATTTCTCTCCGGCTGCGTACCACGCTTTTCAGTATGCGCTGCAACTGGCTGAGAAGTTGGATACCGCCCTTGACCTCATGAGTGTTTACCATCTGCCTGCCGGCGATAGCAGCCGCGTGGCTCCTCATCAGGTGGACAGTCTGCTGCGGGAAAAACGGGCTGTGGTGATGCAGCATCTGGGAGAACTGGCGGAAGAAGCCCCCGCCAATCGAATCGGGCAGTTGCGGGCGGATTATGGCTTGTTTGTGTACCAGGAAATCATTGATGCGGCGCGCAGGGGCGGGCATCAGCTCATTGTGATGGGCACCAAGGGCGAGCGCAACCCCGTACAGCAAATGATGGGCAGCGTTACCACCCATACCCTCATGAATGCGCCATGCCCGGTACTCGTGGTGCCGCAGCGTGCGCCGGTACGCCCCATCCGTCACATCGCCTATGCCACCGACTTCGAGCCTAAGGATGAAAAAGCAGTGGCGAACCTGACAGAGCTGTCGGCCAGGCTAAAAGCAAAAGTCCATTTCGTACATGTGGACAGGGAGGCGGAGGCTGTCAAAACGGAAGCCTATAAAATGGTGGATCAGTATCCGCTTCCTTTCACCGATTTTACGGTGGTGTCCAATCCTAACCCGGCTGAGGGGATTAATGCTTTTATCGCTGAGCGGGATATGGACGTTCTGGCGCTGTTTGTACCCAACCGCCGCCTGCTGGAACGCCTCTTCCATCGGAGCTTCACCAAACAGATGGCTTTTCATGCCAAGGTTCCGCTATTGGTTTTTAGAGCGTAACCAAGGTCGTTTTCTGTTTTTGGCACGGTTGTTGTAGCTGATAGAGTGGTTAATTAAGGTCAAAAATTAGGATTACGATTTGTTTGAAAATGCCCGCCTTTGTGCGGGCTTTTTTTTTGAGGCGTTTCACGCGGAGTCCGCAAAGGTTTTACGCAAAGCTCGCAAAGGGGTGCGTGTGCATAAAGCGTTGGCGGAGGTTTCTGATCAGAGCCGCCGGCTTGGCGCTCTTGGCGAAGTCCTTTTTCTCTTTTACTCGAAATTCCCAAATAAGTCCTGCTAAAACGCCTGCAGCTCCACCAGTTTCTGGTACTCGCCATCCTTCTGCAACAGGCTTTCATGTGTGCCCCGCTCCATGATTTGCCCATCCCGCATCACGATGATCTCATCCGCGTGCTGTATGGTGGACAAGCGGTGGGCAATCACGATGGAGGTCCGGTTTTTCATCAGTTCCAACAGTGCTTTTTGGACGAGTTTCTCAGATTCGGAATCCAGAGCGGAGGTCGCTTCGTCGAGGATGAGTATTGGTGGGTTTTTGAGAATGGCCCGGGCGATCGTCAGGCGTTGCCGCTGCCCCCCGCTCAGTTTGCTGCCCCGGTCGCCAATATTGGTATGGTAGCCTTGCTCGGAAGCCAGGATGAAGTCATGTGCGTTAGCGGCCCGGGCGGCAGCCTCTACCTGTTCCTGCGTGACGCCCTCCATGCCAAAGACGATGTTGTTGTAAATACTGTCGTTGAAGAGAATGGCTTCCTGAGAAACGATGCCCATAAGGTTGCGCAGGTCACGGAGGCGGTAACGGCGGATATTCTGTCCGTCCAGGAGAATCTCCCCTTCCTCCACATCGTAAAACCGGGGGAGTAAATCGGCCAGGGTAGACTTTCCCGCTCCGGAAGCGCCCACCAGCGCTACCACCTTGCCTTTGGGCAGGCTCAGGTTGATATTTTTAAGCACCGGGCCTTCATCTTTGCGGTAAGCGAAGGTGACATTGCGGTATTCCAAACCCTGTTGGAAGCCCGAAAGCGGCAGGGCATCAGGGGCATCCTTGATGTTGACAGGGGCGTCGAGCAGCGCTTCCATACGGCGCATAGCCCCCACGCCTTTTTGGACATTATACACCGCCTTGGATAGCTTCTTCGCCGGGTCAATGACGTTGTAAAACGCAAAGATGAAGGTCAGGAACGTCTCTGCATCCAGCTGTCCGCTGAACACCTGACGGGAGCCATACCACAGCAGCACGGCTACCGTGCCAATGCCCAGAAATTCTGAAAGGGGAGAGGCCAGGTCCCGCCGCCAGAGCAGCCGGGTGAGGGCACGCCGGTAGCCATCGTTCTCTACCCGGAATTTCTCTTTTTGATAATGCTCGGCATTGAAGCCTTTGATGATCCGCAGCCCGCCCAGTCCTTCTTCCAGTATGGCGACGAGGTTGCCAAGGCGGTCCTGCACATCTGCCGATTTTTTCTTCAGCCGCCGCCCAATGCCCCCGATCACCACACCCGTGAAGATCATCAGCAGAAAGACGAAACCCGTGAGTGCCGGGCTTACATACACCATGAACCCCAGCGCCCCGATGATGATGAGGGGCTCCCGGAATACGGCTTCCAGCACATTGAGAATGCTCCATTCTACTTCCTGAACATCGCTTGTCATGCGGGACATCAGGTCGCCCTTACGCTCCTCGCTGAAGTAGGCCAGGGGCAGGGCCATCACCTTGTCGTACATCTGAGCCCGAAGGTCACGGATGATGCCGTTGCGTACCGGCGCCATGAAGAAGAGGGATAGGTACCGGAAGAGGTTTTTGAGCAGGAAAACCGACAAAATGGCTACGCAGACGAAGACCAGCGCGGCTTCCTTGCCCTGCTCCACAATCAGCTGACTGATATAGTAGTTGAAGGAAGCCGTGGCGCTTTGGATATCCCACCCGAAAACGGGCTTGTCCATCACCAGCTCCCGCCGGTCGAAGAGGATTTCCAGAAAGGGGACCAGCAAGGGGATGCTCAGGGCCGTAAACAGGGCCGTCATGATGTTGCTGAAAATATTGAGCCCCACATACGCTTTGTAGTTGCGCATGTAGCCAAGCAATCGCCAGAAGCTGCTGCGTTCTTTTTTCATAGTTGGTTGGTGTACCTATTCTACAGGTTCCAGGCGGTAGCTCGTTTCTCCCTGTTTCAGGGCGTAGGTGACCGTCTGCGTGTCGCCGGTGCGTTGCCCGCTTTGGGAGGCCGCAAATTTTTGGAGTAAAGCCGTTTCTGTAAGTTCGAACGTTTCAACTCCTTCGCGGCCCCGTTGGTTGGCAGCGTTTTCTGCTTCCGCCATGTAAATCTGCCCGTAGGAGCGGTTGCGGTAGGAGGCAAAGGCGTAGACTTCTTCCGTGCCGCTGTCCGAACGGGTAAAGATGTAAACCTCCGGGTAGCTGTCCTGGTTGAGGTCGGCCAGTTGAGCGCGCACCACGGCACCGTCTACTTCCATTTTGGTCTCCTCATTGCGCACGCTCATCCCTTCTGTATTGAGGGTGAAATAATTGGAGCTGGCATTGGGGGATTCCACGATGAAAGTGACAGGGCCGGCTGTAAGCCTTTCTTCAAAGGGGCCGGTAGCCGGAGGTGCCGATTGCCTGGCCATTTCGGCGGGCGCAGGGGCGGCCGCTTCTGCAGGTGCAGGGGCTTCATCGGCGGCGTTTTCGGCTGCGGTGGGCGCATCCGTTGAGGTGGTGGCTTCGCCCGAAGCTTCGGAACTGCCCCCACAGCTGTAAGCCGTAAAGGCCAGCGCAAGGAAAAGCAGGAAAATAGATCTCATAGTGCGGTATTTTGGTCTGTAAATAACAACAGGCCTGCCGGGCTCATTATTTTCCCAGGCAAACCTGTTGTGTAATAATATGATGCAGGCAGTTGCCTACTTCTTTTTCTTAGGCTCCTCGGGCTTCAGTTCAAAGTCGTTGAGGAAGCCAGTATGGAAATCTCCGGCGCGGAAACGCTCGTCCTTCATCAGTTGCTGATGGAAAGGGACGGTGGTCTTAACGCCTTCAATGATGAATTCATCCAATGCACGCTCCATTTTCTTGATGCACTCTTCGCGGGTTGGGGCCCGGCAGATGAGCTTAGCAATCATGGAATCGTAATAGGGTGGAATGGTATACCCGGCGTACACGCTTGTGTCTACCCGAACGCCATGCCCTTTAGAGCTGTGGAAAGACGCAATTTTGCCCGGGCTTGGGCGGAAACCGTTGAACGGGTCTTCCGCGTTGATGCGGCACTCCATCGCGTGGGCGTTGGGGTAGTAATTGCCACCCTTGATGAGGTCACCCGCTGCAATTTTGATCTGCTCCTTGATCAGGTCGTGGTCGATGACCTCTTCCGTGACCGGGTGCTCTACCTGAATCCGGGTATTCATCTCCATGAAGTAGAAGTTCCGGTATTTGTCTACGAGGAACTCCACGGTGCCCACGCCTTCGTACTTGATGGCTTCTCCGGCCTTTACAGCTGCGTTGCCCATTTTTTCACGGAGCTCATCAGTCATGAAAGGAGAAGGGCATTCCTCCACCAGTTTTTGGTGGCGGCGCTGAATGGAGCAGTCCCGTTCGGAAAGGTGGACGACCTTGCCTTTTTGGTCACCGGCAATCTGGAATTCGATGTGGCGGGGCTCTTCGATGAACTTTTCGATGTAGATGCCATCGTTGCCAAATGCGGCCTTGGCTTCCTGACGGGCGCGGTCCCAGTTCGGTTCAAACTCTTTTTCTTCCCAAACGATCCGCATGCCCTTTCCGCCACCGCCGGCCGTAGCCTTCAGGATGACCGGATAGCCGATGTCTTTGGCGATCTTGAGGCCGGATTTGGTATCCTTGACGAGCCCGTCGGAGCCCGGGATGACCGGGACGCCCGCTTTGATCATGGTCTCTTTGGCCGTGATTTTGTCTCCCATCTTGCGGATTTGCGCAGGAGTGGGGCCGATAAATTTGATGCCATATTCGGCGCAAACTTCGGCAAAATCAGCATTCTCAGCCAGGAATCCGTAGCCCGGGTGGACCGCATCGGCGTTGGTGATTTCCACCGCAGCCATTATTTTAGGTACGCTCAGGTAAGACTCGGCAGAGGAAGGCGGGCCGATGCAGACCGCTTCGTCTGCGAAGCGCACGTGCAGGCTTTCCTTGTCGGCAGTTGAGTAGACCGCCACCGTTTTGATGCCCATTTCCCGACAGGTGCGAATGATACGCAGGGCAATCTCGCCACGGTTGGCTATGAGTACTTTTTCAAACATAAAACCATTCAATTGGATGAGCCACAAAGGGCTACTGCCCTTGCAGCGATAGGTGTTTCAATCAGCAATTAGCCCTTAGGGTCAACCAGGAACAGGACCTGATCATACTCTACCGGCTGTGCATCTTCAACCATTACCTTGACGATTTTGCCGCCAATTTCGGACTCGATCTCGTTGAAGAGTTTCATGGCCTCCACAATGCAAACCACCTGCCCGACTTCAATGGCGTCACCTACTTTTACGTAAGGCGGCTTTTCCGGGCTGGAAGACCGGTAGAAAGTACCGACAATCGGAGAACGGACTTCCAGGTAATTGGAATCATCCGCTTTAGCCTCGCTGGCAGGTGCTTCTGACTGAGCAGGCTCTGCCTGTGGCTTTGGTGCCGGGGGGGCAGGAGCAGGCTGCGGGGCCTGCGGATAGGGCTGCTGCACAGGCGGAGACATCTGAATGATCGGTGCGGTAGGCTGAGGCGCAGAAGGAGCCGGAACGGTGCCGGAGGCCTGGTCCTTTGGCTTGGTCTTCTGATGCTTGTTGGTCCGGATGGAAAGCTCAAACTCTCCGTCCTTCATTTTAAATTCGGTCAGGTTGGATTTGTTGATGAGCTTCACCAACTCTTGGATGTCCTTAAAAGTCATAGGTGTTATTGTTTTACGCGTTCC
>JANSXW010000351.1 GCA_024742755.1 bacterium
ACAGCTCAATCTTGCAGAAGATCAAAGCCCACAATCACAGCTTGCCAATGAGTTATGAGGTGCAATAATCATTTGCACAAGTATTATTTGTGCAGGAGATGCACAGAATTGTGCAGATCATGCTCAATTAGCACAGCTTGGTGGAGTTAAATATGGTTTAATTATGGTGTGCTTTGGAAAGAAGTTGAGAGCCTTCACAGCTGAATATTATGTTCACAGCCTTGCAAGCTGCAAAGGTCTTAATCTGTTTGGCTTAAGAATTATCAGCACCCAAAGTGTTAAAAGCGCAGAGTCTTGCGAAGCTTGCTTCGCATAGATCTGCAAGATCCTGAATGAAGAGCCTGCAATAATAATTGAGTCGTGCTTCATAACACAGCTTGGATCACAATCTTGCTTATTTTGAGTGGAATTCACTCTCCTCTTTATTTGTGGATCTGAGAGCTGAACACATCTTGCTTTTGATAGTGAAGTGGTTTAGGCAAGACTCAATCTTATTCCAAGCACACAGCTCATTATCGAGAGCAGAGTTTAGGCTTGCTCAGAATAATTTCTTCTCCAGAGCTTGCTCAGGAAGAGCAAGTGATATTAGTGAAGTGAAGTGGATTGCAATTTCAATAAGTGTTACGAACTCTTTTGCACAGCATTGCCTCCAAGTAAAGCACAGCAAGTAAATGCAGGCTCTGCCTGCATGATGAATAATATTGAGCATAGAGCACAGCTTTTCAAAAGCAGGTTTGGACAGCAAGTCCAAATATTGAGGCGAAGCATTTATTGAGGCTCAGCATTTCTTTGGAAAGATAAGCTTCACAAGCAAGCTTTACGATTTAGATAAAGTAAAGTGCTTTATGTCAAGCAATCTGCTTGCTTGTGATACAGCTAATGTTATCTGGTAAGTTGTGTTCAGAGGTGAAGAGCTTGCTCTGTGAGCAAGTGATATTCTCACTTATAAAAGGAAAGTTGCTTGCAACTGTCAATCAAGAATAGCTGTATCACAAGCAAGCAGATTGCTTGACATAAAGCACTTTACTTTATCTAAATCGTAAAGCTTGCTTGTGTTATGAGAGCTTCTGAAGCTTCTGAAGCAAGCACATGAGCATGGAATGCTCATTTATCAAAAGCATGCTTCTTTTCTGGAAATAGAATAATTCTGTCCACAGCAATACTTCACACAAGCATCCATTTATGGTTGGAGCCAAGCTCAATGCAAATATTCATCGGTCCAAAGCTTAAGCATTCTTAAATCCAAAGCACATCTCATTATCAAGCACACAGTCCACAGATGAAATGCTTGTTTCACTTGTTTATGTCCACTCTCTTTTCCAAATCATGGTGCTTACGATTCAGAATTCTGCAGACCATTGCAAGCAAGGCTTGCAATTATTGCTAGCTTGTGAAGGAAGCTTGGACTTGTTTTCCAAGATAACAGCTCTTCTGAGGTTTGGAACACAAATCGCAAGAATAGCATCATTTTCTGTAAAAAGTGGCCAACAGCACGCTGAGCGTTACACTTAAAATGACTTAGAGATCTAATTTCGAAATGCTGCTCCCTATGATTTTGCACTGTCACCAAAAACACGAAAACAAGGTTCTGGCCTCTTTTTCACAATTTGTGTG
>JANSXW010000181.1 GCA_024742755.1 bacterium
ACGAGCAGTACGTCCTCGAAGGATACGTTGTCTCCTTCACTGGCTTCTAGCTGGTGGACGAAAAGCTTCTGCCCTTCCTCAACTTTGAACTGTTGACCAGCTATTTTTACGATTGCGAACATGATTCTATCTGTTTGAAAAAGATGAATATTGAAATTGAGGGGCAAAGATACAACACTTGCGCCAGATTACCAAGCCGTTTGTGCTTTGGCCATCTTCCTACTTTCCCTTGCCCTGCAGGAGCACCAGCAGGGTGTAGAACATGATCTTAAAGTCCAGCGCCAGGGACATGTTCTCAATGTAAAGGATGTCAAACTTCAGCCGCTGCAGCATTTGCTCCAGGTTGGAAGCATAGCCGTACTTTACCTGCCCCCAGGAGGTGATGCCGGGGCGTACCTTGAGCAGGTGTTTGTAGTGCGGCGCTTCTTTGGTGATGAGGTCAATGAAATACTGCCGCTCCGGGCGCGGGCCAACGAGCGACATATCTCCCTTAAGCACATTCCAAAACTGCGGCAGCTCATCCAGCCGCCACTTGCGCATCACCGCCCCCCAGGGCGTACAGCGGTTGTCGGTATCGGAGCTGAGTTGCGGCCCATCCCGCTCCGCGTCGGTATACATGGACCGGAATTTATAAATCATAAAAGGCTTGCCGTTCAGCCCAATGCGCTCCTGCTGGAAAATGATGGGCCCCTGTGAGGAAAAGCGTACCCGGGCGGCTATGTACAGGTACAGGGGCGATAGGATCAGCAACATCATTGCGGATGCCGCCAGGTCAATGAGCCGTTTCACCAGCCGCTGCCATTTTGGCATCAGGTCCTGCCGGATTTCAATCAAGACCGCTCCGTAGATGTGGCTCATCTTGACGGTGCCCAGCATGATGTCATACATGTCCGGGATGATTTTCACCAGCACCTGCTCATCAAAATCGAACAGGATGTTAAGGAGTTCCCGGAGCCGGTTATGCTCTGAGGTCTCTATAGCAATGATGACCTCCTCAATATTCAGGTCAATGATGCTTTGCTCCAGTACTTCCATGCCGCCAAGCCGGGGCAGGTGAGCAGACAGTTCCTCCTCTTCCGTACCGTTCAGGCTAATGAAGCCGATAAACTTATTGCCCAGCCCCTTCTCCCGCCCACTGATCTCTTCGTAGAGTTCCACAGCCTTTTGGTTGCTGCCAATGATGAGGGTGTTGTAGGTGATCAGCCCTTTCTTGAGGCGTTGGCTGGCGCGGGTCAGAATGTACATGCGCACCGTAGCCGTCAGCAGGAAGTGCAGCAGGAAGAGCGTGGTGAAGGAAGCCCGGTAAGTCGTGTAATTGGTAACAAAGTCGTCCAGAATAAGGGTGAAAAACAGAAAGGTGACCCCCAGGAAACTGAGGAAGAAGGTCCGGGCGAGCGTAGCCAGGCGGGAAAGGCGGTAGATGTCCCGGTACTGATCAAAAATAGAGTAAAAAAGCAACCATCCGGTAGGGATGACCAAAACCCCGTACCAGAAATTCGTATCCGTGCTGATCACCGACCAGTCCAGCTGCGGGTCTTCCAGCTGCTTGCGGTACACGAAAAAACAGGCCCACGACAGCATGGCTGTAATGAAGTCTGCCACCTGATATTGCAAGGTGTGCAAACGGCGCTGTCGGTTCATGTTTTTTTGCATGTAGATGCGTTGCTTGGTTCAGGCCTGGAAAATTAGAAATGGACCAGTTTGATGTTGTCCATCAGGACTTCCGCTTCATTGCGGACAAACTGCCCATTCTCAATAGGGATAAGTGCCTGGAAAACAATCTGGTATTCATCAAGCCCGGATTCCACAACCGCGGCCGAAAGGTTGAAATAGATTTTTTTCCACTCTCCGGAAGCGTTGAAACCAGAAAGAAAAATGGCCTGCCCGTTGCCTATAGTCCCTGCCCCGTCAAAGCCAATGATCCCGAAAGTTACCGGAATATCAGATTTATAATCTACCTCCAGATAAACGCTTGTCGTAAATGGGCCGGTAAGGTTCTCGTAGCGCTCAAAGGTTGCAGCTTCCACAATGGCGGCGGAGGTGTCAAGGTTAATGCGCAGGGAGCGGCCCTCAAAGGCGTCGTCCTCCGCAAATGATATCTGAGAGGAACTGCCCCGGCGTATTTCTGAAAAGATATGCGCCCCGTCATTGAAGTCCTCAATAAAGGCAAATTTGGTGTTGTCGCTGTAGCGAAAGACCGGGCGGATGGTATCTGTAGTGTTGGGGCCTATATCAACTTGCGTTTCAAAGTTGGCAAAGAAAGGGTAAATGTCCGGGCTGTTGCCCAGGCCATTGTCCTTTACGCCGGCCTGCACCACCACTTCAGACACGCCCTCCTCCAGCACGGGCAGCGTGGCAGGCAAAGAGTAAGCGCCCACAAAGCTGCCGTTCACAGATACCCAGGCTTCGGAGATGTTAGAGGATGCCGAGCCCTCGTCACCGGTGGTTTCCACACGCACGGAAGGAATGTGCAGGTAACCGGGTACAGGCTCCTCCGGATTGATGATTTCACAGCTGGACAGGAAAGCTGCCGCCAAAATCAGCGCGGGCAGGAAAAAAAAGTTTTGCTTTTTCATAGCTTAATAGTTTGTCGGCTCCGGTAAGCAAGAGCCATAATTTAGCGTCAAAGGTTGGGTAGCAGAGGATTTAAAACCCCAAAAACGTTGTCCGGCCTGCCAGGTTACACCGCCTTCGTCATTTAACTGACGAAGTCAGGAGGACTTGGCCGCGATCAGCCGCTGCTCAATCTGGTCCATGATCTGATGCGCCAAATCCAGAGCGCGGTAACCATCTTCGATGCTGACTACCGGTCGTTCATCTCTTTCAATGCTGTGGGCCAGGGACTCTAACTCCATTTTGATGGCATTGACCGGCGCTGTTTCCGGCATGGAGAGGTGGATGTAGCGCTTGCCGCTCTGCGTTTCCAGCTCCATGAGGTTGTCCTGAGGTAGCTGAGCAGGGTCTGCATCCGTATCGTAAAGGCGGACCACCTGCGCTTCCTTTTCCAGAAAATCAAGGCTGATGTAAGCATCCTTTTGGAAAAAGCGCACCTTGCGCATCTGCTTCATGGAAATGCGGCTGGCGGTCAGGTTAGCGATGCAGCCATTCTCAAACTCTATGCGCGCATTGCAGATATCAGCGCTCTCACTCACCACCGGCACGCCACTTGCACTAATCGATTTCACCGGCGATTGCACCAGGCTTTGAATGATGTCCAAATCATGGATCATCAAATCGAGGATCACGCTAACGTCTGTGCCCCGTGGATTGAAGACCGCCAGGCGGTGGGCCTCAATGAACATGGGGTTGAGTGGCTGATCGCCCAGCGCCAGCAGTGCCGGGTTGAAGCGCTCCACATGGCCCACCTGCACCTTTACGCCCTTTTCTTTGGCCAGTTGCAGCAGGGTTTTGGCCTCGTCCATGGTGTTGGTCAGGGGCTTTTCTATAAACAGGTGCTTGCCCTGCCCGATGACCCGTTTGGCGAGCGCAAAGTGGGTGGTGGTTGGCGTGACAATGTCGATCACATCCGCTGCCGCGATCAAAGCATCCAGGTCAGCCCAGCGTCTGACACCGTATTGTTCCTCTGCCTGCCGGGCAGCCGCATCATCGGGGTCGTAGAAGCCAATCAGTTCGTAAGTCTCCTCCGCCAGCTGAATGCACTTGAGGTGGATTTTGCCGAGGTGGCCGGTGCCCAAAACGCCAATCTTTAACATAGGTGGTCCTTTTTTACGGCTGCAAAAGTAGGGGATTTTCGGCATATTACCATTCTGCAACCCTATCGGTAGTACATCAGGATCGCGCCAAACAGGGTGATGAGCGCAATCAGCACCGTAGCCATGCGCATAGAGTATTGGATGTGGCTGGTGAAAGTCTCGATTTCTTCCCGCATGTCCGGGTACTTCGGCATCACCTCCGCCTCCATTTTTTCTTTGTTGAACAAATGGGCCGCGCCAAATTCCACCCGGGCCTTGATCAGCTTGCGGTAGCTCTTCAGCACCTTCACCCGGAAGTAGACATTGACAAACAACATGGCCACAAACAGGCCGATAACAATAGATATGAGCAGGATGTACATGGAAGTTGTCTAAAAAAGAATTGTGGTAAAAGAGAGATGGTTTGCAAAAAAAGCTGCAAAAGGAGATATTTGGAAACATCTAAACTTTTCCAACCCCTCTCGCAACTATGTACGTAAAATTAACCAAGAAATTCATCACACACAATTTGATGCCCTATTTAAGCACAACAAATTTAGGGCGCAAGCCAAAAGTTAAGCTTTGGAAAATGGTCAAAGCAATAATATACCGCCTCAAAACGGGTACGCAATGGCGGGAACTGCCCCTGCGCCAGTTTTTGGGTTTTTCTATAAATCCTATAAAACAGTGTTTTATTTTTGCAATAAATGGGCTAGATGGTTCTTGGTAACGCTTATGGACATCATTGCTAAAAGCTAACAAAGCTGCCTTAAATATGTCAAGCGTAGCTTTGGACGGCAGCCAGACCCGGGCAAGGATGGGTGGTGAGGCAGTGGGGTATTAGAGCCGGAAATCTGCAAAAACAACAAACATGCTGTTATTGGCCGACCGCAACGGAATCACGTTAGCGATGTCAAAACCCGAATCAGGCAACCACCATGACCTCTATGAAATTAACAAGGCGTTCAAAAATATCTGCGAAATTTTAGAGCAGGCTGATATTGACCCAAGAGGTTTGGTAATGAACGCAGATGCTGGTTTTGACAGCAGGGACTTTAGAGAGTACTGTGATGGGCTGGAAATTCTTGCCAACATAGACATCAATAAAATGAACGCAAAAAACACTGATTATGAATACCTTGTATACCCTGAGTTGTATAAATAAAGGTTTGCTGTTGAACGGACCAACGCCTGGATTGATGGCTTCAAATCTCTTTTAGTTCGGTACGAGACATCTGCTCAAAACTGGACGAGTGCTCATTTTCTAGCTTTTTCAATCATTTTGTTGAGAAAGACTAAAGTTCATACAAGTTATTTTTATACAACTTCAATACTAAAATAATCATGCTTTTTCCACTTAGAATGCTTTTCTTTTTCCAAGAAAAAGAGACCCTTCGCATTTTCGTTTTCATGATTTGCTGGTTGTTTGTAGTCCCCTGCCTTTTTAGTCAGACTTCCGGAAACGATCCATTAGAGAAAAACACCAAAGGGCCTATACCGGATACCGGGCTTATTGCCTCCTACATAAAGCTTGCGGAAGAGGAGTTCAAGCGGCCCGATGATGATAGGGACCTGGGTAAAATGCGAGAATGGCTGGAAAAATCCATCGCATTGGCTGAGCATGCAGAGCATCAGGTTAAAAAAAGCGAAGCTCTGTTTTGGTTTTCAAGATATTATGAATCGTTGGATAGTTTGGAGTTGAGCCTTGCGACCCTGGTAGCGGCCGCCGAAACCATGGAACGATCCGGTAAGATCGGCAAGGCCGCGGATTATTATGCGGAGGTTTTGAAAAGCCTGGACTGGTACGGCTATACGGAAAGGTGGCCGATCTACACGGAGCGCATTTTTTCACTTGAGGAGGATCTCAGGCAACAGAAGGTGTTTGCCCCGCTTTTTTATGCCTATTATTACCAGGGCTTAACGCTGAAGCATCACAATCAGCTGGATAGTAGTAACTTGTTTTTTGAGGAGGCGGTGGCGCTGAGTAAGGAAACCAAAGTTGACTTCTATTTACCCTATATGGAATGGGGCTATAATTTGATGGCTGTAGGCGATTTCACGGCTGCGGTGATGTTGAGCCAGGCGTTTATGGACCGGGCGCAGAAAGAGGCGGACCCGTTGGCTGAAGTTTGGGCATGGAGCTTTTGTGGTTCCCTGTTCAGTCAATTGGACCCGACTCAGGCAAGAAAGGCTTTTCTACAGGCCGAGCAATTGGCCAAGCGTTTGAATTATTCCGATTTCGAACGATTATTTGCTGCATCCCGGATGATGCAGGAAGCGTGGTTGGATCACAAAGATTTCTCTTTGGATTCTTTGGAATATTTATACCAGAAAAGCATAGAAGCAAATCCGTGCAACCTTTACTTCGAGGAGTTGGGCGAAATATACTGCCGTCGCGGAGAACTGGATAAAGCTGTGTCTTTTTTCTCGGAATTAATAAGAAAGGGAGAAGCATGTAACAATCCTTATTATGTCGTGTCCATGAAGATTCGAAAAGCGAAAGTGCTGATGCAAATGGGTAGATACGGTGAAGCCCAGCCATTGGTAGATACAGCTTTGGACGATGCTCTGGAATACGAGGATGGAACTTTGGTGATCAACGCTAAATCTTTGAAGGGACGGCTGGCTATAGCGGCGGGGAAATATGAAGAAGGAGAGAAGTTGGTTAGTGAGGGGTTTGCCCATTATGATTCGCTTAATTTGAATAGCTTGCGCAGTGTAGGTAAGCTTGCTGCCCAGATCGTGGAGGAGGAAGCTCGGAAAGAAGTCAGGGAGAAAGAAAATGCTTTGTTGCGTGCTGAGTTGGATAAAAAGCAATTATATCAAATCATTCTGGCGCTGCTTTTGGCGTCAGTCCTGATCCTGATCGGATTGAACTATGATCGCCGCCGCATTCAATCGCAAATCAGGTATTTTACCGCTGAACTCACTGGCTATTTGCATGAACTCAGGAATATGATAAAGGCAGACATGGACTTCCTGTCTGAAAGCTTGCAGGGAGCCATAGCGGAATCCGAGCTGGAGTTGAAAGAAATGGAATCAGCGATTGGCAAGCCGAACCAAAGTCCCCGACAACAACTGGCCCAACTACAGAAGATTATTGATCATCAGAGTGAGATAAAGCAGCTGGTCCTTGCAACAGTGACCAAGAAGGAAGAACAACTCAGGAGTTTTAACTTTTCCATTAGCCATGATCTGAAGACTCCCCTCAATAATGCACGTCACCTTTTACAGAGATGGAAAGCGGGCTCAGTAGTCCTGAAGCAGGAAGGCGAACAGGTCGAACTGATGGAGGGGTTGTTGGATGAGATGAGCAGTATGATCGACGGTGTAGCTGCTTTCAGCCGGGCTGATCATTCCCAACTGGACATCATCGAACTGAAACCCGGTGATTTGCTAAAAAGTGTGCTGAGGCAATGGAAGGAAGCACAATCGGAACTCGATGTCTCGGTGGTGAAAATCGAGGAGCCTCTGCCTGTAATCCAGGCGGATCCCTTGTTGCTGCGTCAGGTCTTTCATAATCTCCTCAGTAACGCGCTAAAATTTACCAGGGAAGAGAAAGAGCCCCTGATCCGGGTTTGGGCGGAACGCCGGGAAGGTTTTTCAGTCATTCGTATTGCAGATAATGGAGTAGGGATAGCACCTGAATTAATTCCACGGGTATTTGAATTATTTTCTACGGCACATGATCGTGAAAAGTATTCAGGCGCCGGTGTGGGCCTCAGTATCGTCAGGCGCATTATGGAGCGTTTGGGAGGATGGGTGGACTTGTATAGTGAGGGCGTAGGAAAGGGAAGCAGGGTCGATCTTTATTTTCCAGCTTGAAGGGCGAATCCCTAACATGCTCTTACAATGGTCTGAAAGGCAAAATCTAAAACAGCTGGCGCCAGGTCACGGGTCGTCTTCAGGCCGGTTGGGATCGCCTATCCTGTTTGGAGGTTGCTGCGCATCAAGGTAGTCCCGGAACCTTTGCACCGCATCCGTCTTGTTTTTTACCTGTAAGCTCTTATATATTCTTTTTACATAATACCTCACCCCGTCGACGCTAATCCCCAACATTTGAGCCGCTTCTTCATAGGAGTATCCCTCTGCGAACAACTGCAATAGTCGGATTTCCTTGGGGCGAAGAATTTCATTCAAAGGCTCCGGCGTCGGGGAGCGAAAATGCTGAAGCAGCACCTTTGACATGCTGGGAGATATCAGGGCCCCTCCGGCTTTGACGATCTTCAGAAAGCCGGGCATTTTCGACATGGGGAAATCCTTTAGCAGGTAACCGTCGGCTCCGTTGAAAATAGCTTTCCACAGGAAATGGTAATCCTCATGTTGAGTCAGGATGATCAGTTGGGTGTTGGGAAGCTTTTTTCGAATCTTGGGCAGGGCCTCCAGTCCGGATTTCTCTGGCAGAAAAATATCTATAAAAAGGATGTCCAGATCGGCTTTCGCCCTGTGTTTTTCCCAAAACATTTTAATGCTGTTCACCGAGAAAACGATCAGTAACCAGGGCAGGAAGTACAGGTGTTCCTTTAACAGGCGCAGATAAATGGGATCGTCTTCGATGAAGGCTATCCTCAAAGGCTTTTCTTCCATAACCAGATGAAAGGTATAAGATATAGTTCGATGATTCAAATATAGGCGTTGGTATGCTAACCAATTTCGGTCACAGATGAATTTTTTGAGAAAAAAATAAAAACTGCATATATGTGTAGGTCTGTTTTCTCCTGGACAGTTCCTGGTAACTTGCCCTGACTCTATTTTTGTCAAGACCTGTGAAAAGGGCTTTTCTTTACCCCCTGTCTCCCAGCTTAGCTCTTAGCATTTACAGCCTTTGCCCAAAAGCAATAATGACATATCCCCCCTGCTCTGCTTGAGTTGGTCTGTCTCCTTGTTGCGATGCTGTCAAGCTTTTTTTCCTTAAAGACAGAGTCATATTTCGATACAAATTACGCTGAAAATTAGAACTCATGAAATTGCCTTTACCTACTTCACTTGTAAGCCTGTTGCTCTTCGCTGCAGCGCTGGTTTTTTACTTTTTTCCGGGAAAGCCCGCCACGGTTATAGTTCCGGCTGCTGTCCTGATTTTCCCCATGCTCAGGATTAAGTTGGTATCGCGCCTTCGGTTTGGTGCGATTAGCCGGCTTCCCTTTATCAGGGTTGTGCGGGCATGCCGTGCGGTATCTTCCGCCCTTTTTGTCTCGGTTTTTGCCGGCTTCTTTGCCATTTCGGATGCCGGAGCACAGTCGTGCAATTGTACAGAATACATCTACCTGAATGAGCCGGCCATCAGCTCGGTGCTGAAGTTTGAAGTGGGGCCGGGTGTGCTTCTTACGGAAGTCATAGGCGCCAATGGCGGTACACCTCCGGCGCAGCACTGGTATCCGGGCTTAGGAGTAAGTGAGTTGCCTTCACCGCATGGATTGGCAACCGACTTGAACGGGCGTATTTACATTGGTGCTGCCGATGGAGGCACAGCTATCAGGCGCTTTGACTGCGATGGAACGATAGATCCTGTTGCGCCAATCTTCAATCCCGGGGCGCATCAAAATATGTTTAGCATTGGAAATACGATCTATGTGAACACGAATGGCGGCCCCTCGGCCTACAACTCCTGTACGGGTGATTTAATCGGACAATTGTGCTTAAACGACGCAGTAGGAAGTCTTTGGGGCTTATCCTACAATCCGGTGACGGAGTTAGTGTATGCTTCACAACGTGGCGGAGATCAAAAAGTGTGGGTATTTACCAGGGCTCAATTGGAGGCGGGAATAGCGGGTAGCGGCGATTGTATTGATCCCTTGGTGACTTTGGGGCCAAATGCGACCGTGAATGTTGGGGAGAATTTTTTACCTAATACTCCCGGAGGCGTCTTCGGTGTGGTAGGCGATAATAGTGGAAACTTTTATGTCGTAAAAAGTTCATTGGATGGGGGAGCTTCTACCTCTATCTGGAAATATAATGCTTCTGGTGGATTTGTTTCAAAAACCAGTGATGGTATATGCGGCACTTCTCCTTTCTGCCTCGGAATAGGTGTGACTTGGTCTGAGGGTACCAATCGTTTGTATATGTCCAATATAACGGATGACCCTGGGGTGGATTGCATTTCCGCTTTTGATGCGGCATCAATGACCTATATTGGCGCCGCGGCGCCTAACCCCGGCCTTCCAACCAATAATGCAGCCAAGGCCATCTCCATCATTAAAGAGTGCTGCCCGGTGAACCTGCCGGCCACTTTTACCAAAAATGTATGCGGAGCAGTAGGCGCCAAATTCTTCCTCAACCAGGAGGCCTTTGATGCCTGCGACGGCATTGTATGCGGCAGCAGCTGGACACCCCAGGGCGCCCTTACGGGCATGACCTTTGATGCCTGCGACAACAGTGTGACCATTACCGGAGATAATGCCTGTGGTACCTTTACCCTCGATATCGGAGCCGTAAGCAGTACGGGCTGCGGGGCGCAGAGCAGTACGTTTACGATTTGTAATATAGAAGCACCAGATGCCACCTTTACTGCCACTCCCAATTGCGCGGATGCGGGCATCATAACGCTCACGGCGGCAACGGCTGCTACTCACTACGGTATCAGTAGCCCTGGAGCTACTTTCTATGATGGACCGATGACTGTCCTTGCAGCTACGGCGATACCCGGTGTATTGCCTGCCAATATCCTGACCAATGTTCCGAATGCAGGTGCTACCTACATCGTACGTATATTCAATGGCGATGATGGGTGTTTTGTAGATGAGGTGGTGAGTGTGCCTGGATTGCTTTGTCAAAGTTCTATCGGAGACCAGTTATTCGTAGATGAGAATGGCGATGGTCTCTTTAATGCGGGGGATAGCCCGATCGGCATGGTGACGGTGACCCTCACGCCACCGGCAGATGTGGATTTGGGAGCCGGACTTGGTCAGCCAATCTCAACAGAAACAGATGTCAATGGTATGTATCTATTCGAAGATCTACCGGCGGGCGATTACACGGTAACGGTAGATGAGAACGATGTAGACTTCCCGGCGGCTGTAGCCAATACGATTGACCCTGATGGTGGCAATGATGGTGCCTCTATGCTTACCCTTGGAGAAAGCGAAGATAATTTAGATCAGGACTTTGGCTATGAGCCCCTGGGCACGATCGGCGATTTTGTATGGTACGACACCAATGGCGATGGCGTACAGGATGCGGGCGAGCCAGGCCTGGAGGGCGCAACGGTAACGTTGACGCCGCCAGCCGGCGTAGACCTGGGCAACGGCCCTGGTATGGCAGTGACGACGACGACGGCCGCCGACGGTACCTACTCATTCGATAATCTGCCCGCAGGCGATTATACGGTGAGTGTGGATGTGAGCACGGTCACGGGCGGCCTGCCAGCCGGAGTCCTTGCCGGCCTGGTAGCGACCTTTGATAGCGATGGCGGTATGGACAACACCAGCACCTTCACCCTGGGCATCGGGGAAAACAACGTAGATCAGGACTTTGGCTTCGTGACCGACGGCTACGAAGTGATCTGCAACTGCGACGGCTCTATCACTCTTGACTGGGAACCATTCTCTACAGGTGATACCTGGACGGTAGAGGTAGAAGACGAAAACGGCAACCCGGTGGTGGACTTTGTGAATATGTCCTCCACACAGGTGACGTTTGTACCGGGCACCCTGACGAATGGCGAATCTTACTACTTTGCCATCACTGAAAACCTGGGCAACGCGGAGGTCGAAGCTATTATTGGCGTTATTCATGCCAATTGCAACCCGATACCCGAACTGGAGCTGGCTGGCGTTGGGCCTACCTGCCCGGGCAGCACTGACGGCAGCATCACGGTAACGCTTACA
>JANSXW010000009.1 GCA_024742755.1 bacterium
TCTATTTTATTCATCCAAAAAAGATAGTAAGATATGTAAAGGAAAAGAGAAGCTCTTGCCTATCTGCAGACGTTGCAAAAAGTACTAAAACTTTATAATGGCGAAACGTTTAGTTAAGATAGCTAAAGAATTAAATGTTGGAACCTCTACCATCGTAGAGCACCTTACTAACAATGGGTTCGAGATCGAGAACAAGCCTACCGCTAAGATCTCGGATGAAATGTATACTGAGCTCCTCAAGGAATTCCAGAAGTCTATCGCTATCAAAGAGAAAGCTGATCAGTTGGTGATTGGCAATCGCCCCTCCGCAGAAGAACCTGAAAAGGGGGAACACAAAGTGCCGGAAAAGCCTGCTTTCAAGCCCAGGGAGGAAGTTAAAAAACCGGCTGCGAAAGTGCCGCCTCCTGCTGAGAAGACGACGCCCGCCACAGAAAAGCCTGCTGCTCCAAAGCCTCCTGCGGCTCCTGATCAAGCCCCCTCCTCGCCTGAAACCAAAGCGAAGCCCGAAGAGGAAAAAACTGAACCGCCTGTAGAAAGGAGAGCCGGGTTGAAAGTATTGGGCAAGATAGACCTCGATGCTTCCAATAAAGGCAGAAAACAATCAGCTGAGCAGCCCAAGGATCAAAAAACAGAAACGCCAAAAGCGGAACCTGAAAAAGCAGAAAAGGAAGAACCTGTAACGCCCAAACCTGAGGCACCAGTTGCTAAGCAGGAGCCTGCTGAAGAAAAACCGGTTGCCCAAAAAGAAACTCCGGAACCTAAGGAAGCGCCTAAAGCTTCTGAAAAGGAGGAGCCCAAAACCGAAGCGCCCAAGCCTGAAGCTACGCCGGCTGCGAAAGGGGACGTGCCCTCCAAGCCGGATAAAGCCGATGACGCACCGGAACAGGCACCGGAACAGGAACAGGCAGCAAGCTCAGACGAAAAGTCCAAGCCAGCTGCGGCAGAAGCTTCAAAAAACGACAAGCAGGCAGGTGCTTCGGATAAAGCCACTGAAACCGGCGATGCAGCAGCTTCGCAGCCTAAAGGAGTGGTCAAAGCAGAAGCCCCTGAACTTCGCGGCCTGAAAATTCTGGGCAAAATCGATGTTGATAAAGTAGATCGGTCCAGCCGGAAGAAAAAGAAGAAAGACGAGCCAAAGAAAGAAGGGACCACCGGGGCTTCAAATGATGAGCCCCGCAAAAAACGCAGAAGAAAACGCAAAAAAGTGGCCGCCCCTTCTGATAGCGGATCAGGAAATTCCGGAACAGCCAAAGGCGGCCGCCGCAGCAATAATAAGCGGGGCCGTAGAAAAGAAGATGAGGTTAAGGAGGTTTCCCAAAAGGAAATTGAAGATAAAATCAAGGCTACCATGGCCCGGATATCCGGGGGCGGTAGTAAGCGCAAACGCCAAAAACTGCGCCGTGATAACCGTGAACGCCTCAGAGAGCGTCAGGAAGAGCGCGAGCAGGAAATGGAGAGCAAGTTTCTGGAAGTCACAGAGTTTATCTCTGTTCAGGAACTCGCCAATATGATGGACGTGGGGGTCACCGATGTCATCACCACTTGTATGAACCTGGGTGTGATCGTCTCCATCAATCAGCGCCTTGATGCAGAAATTATTGAGCTGGTCACCGAAGAGTTTGGCCACGAAGTGAAATTCATCAATGCCGGTGAAGAAGATGAGGAAGAAGAAGAAATCATCGACGATCCGGAAGACCTGGAGCCCCGCGCGCCAATCGTAACCGTTATGGGCCACGTTGACCACGGTAAAACATCGCTGCTTGACTATATCCGTCAGGAGAAGGTAGCAGATGATGAGGCCGGTGGCATCACACAGCACATCGGTGCTTACGAAGTGGTACTGGGTGATGAAGATGATATCACGAAAAAGATAACCTTCCTGGATACACCGGGTCACGAAGCCTTTACGGCCATGCGTGCCCGTGGTGCCAAGGTGACCGATATCGCGGTGATTATCATCGCTGCTGATGACAACATCATGCCTCAGACCAAGGAGGCCATCAGCCACGCACAGGCGGCAGGCGTCCCTATGGTCTTCGCGATCAACAAGGTGGATAAGCCGGGGGCACAGCCAGACCGTATTAAGCAGGAGCTGGCTTCCATGGACTTTTTGGTGGAAGAATGGGGTGGCAAATACCAGTCCCAGGATATTTCTGCCAAGACAGGACAAGGCATTGATGAGCTATTGGAGAAGATTCTGCTTGAAGCAGAAATCCTGGAACTGCAAGCTAACCCTAACCGGGAAGCGATCGGTGCTGTTATCGAAGCTTCTTTGGATAAAGGGCGGGGCTACGTCACCAAGATATTGGTACAGACCGGTACGCTGGAAATTGGCGACCCTGTCGTTGCCGGCGAACATGCCGGTAAAGTAAAAGCCATGTTCAATGAGCGTGGCAAACGCGTAACCGAAGCCGGTCCTTCCAGTCCGGTCCTCGTACTCGGCCTGGGCGGAGCACCACAGGCAGGTGAGCGCTTCCGGGTGATGGAAACAGAACAGGAAGCACGTACCTTAGCGACCAAGCGGGCTCAAATATCCAGAGAACAGGCCAACCGGGCTACGAAGCGTATCAGCCTCGATGAGATCGGCCGCCGACTTGCATTGGGTAACTTTAAGGAACTGAACCTGATTGTCAAGGGTGACGTGGATGGCTCTGTAGAGGCATTGTCCGACTCCCTGATCAAGCAGTCTATCGAATCGATACAGGTGAATGTGATCCACAAAGCCGTAGGCCAGATCATCGAATCTGATGTGCTGCTGGCTTCCGCTTCTGATGCGATTATCATTGGTTTCCAGGTTCGGCCATCTATGGGTGCCCGGAAGCTGGCTGAGCGGGAAGGTGTGGAAATCAATACCTACTCCATTATCTACGAAGCAATCGAGGAAGTCCGCGCCGCCATCGAAGGCATGCTTGAACCGACCAAAGAGGAGAATATCACTGCTCAGGTTGAGGTTCGCGAGACCTTCAAGATCAGCAAAGTGGGTACCGTTGCCGGCTGTTTCGTACAGGAAGGCAAGATCAACCGCAACTCGCTGATCCGTATCATCCGCGATGGCATTGTGATCTATCCGGTGAAAGAAGGTCAGACAGCCGAGCTTTCTTCCCTCAAGCGTTACAAGGATGACGTTCGGGAGGTGAAGTCGGGCATGGAGTGTGGTTTGTCGGTCAGAAACTACAATGACATTAAAGTAGGTGATATCATTGAAGCCTACGAGATCGTAGAAATCAAGCAGACACTGGATTAAGACTATGTTGGGTATTCGCTTTTGGAGCGAATGTAGTCAAATTTTATTCTGAACAAGTCTTTGATCCCGACATTCATCGTCGGGGGCGGGATGAAGGAGCCTAGCCTAAGCTAAGCGACTGACCTGCCCGCCGTACAAGACTTTGGCAGGCGGGAGAGCAACGAAGTTCAGGATAAAATTTGGCAAATGCAGCCCAAAGGGTGAAATCCCAACATAGTCTAAGTCCGGGATCTGAATGAATTAGCCCTAATAAGAAAGGCGCTTTCCGCAAATTTGCAGAAGGCGCCTTTCTTTTTGGGTATCACAAAGTGCCTGGCTTGCTACTGTTCGATCATCATGTCACTGTAGGATACTTCGATGAGGTCTTCAGCCTTTATTTTGAAGAGGTCCAGGTAATACTGGCACTGCTCCCTGAGTTTCTCTTCTCCGATGTCACCTTCTCTGTCGATGGCTTCAATTTCCACGAAGGAGCCCAGGTTTTCCACTTCATCCACATGGAATTTTACATTTTCGATAAAGTAAATGGACCGGCGTTTGGTCACTACCGCTAAAACCGGTAAAGCCTGCTGCAATACATCTTTCAGCTCGGCACCGCTTTCTGTTTTGTACAATGAGACATCAGAGCGCTTCGGGCCGGCTTGATTGTTACGGAAATAATGGATTAACGCATTTTCAATATTGCCCTGCCGAAGTTTCAGGCGGCCCTTGTCCACCTTAAAATAAGTATCCGTTTGTTTGTCGGTGCCAAGAAACTCTGCCTGTTGAGCAGCGAGCAGCGCGTGTATCTCTGCCGGATTTTGAGAACGGGCTTTTATTTCTACATTAATTCTTTGCATGGGCTTTATGTCTTTTCGATCTGATTAAACCGCCCAAAATTACAAATAGCCCCACTAGAAACAGGCATATCCACCACAGAAAATCATTGGAAGAAAGAGAAAGGGGAGACATGTCGCCCTGAACGACATAACCGGCCCAAAAAAAGGGATGGGCGGCACGGGCTGTTGCACTGTTTAGGTAATCTAGCTTGGCATTCCGCAGGGCTTCATCCTTGGGTGCTCCGGCGTGCAGATATTTGTAAAAGCCTCCCATGAGGTTAGCGGAAGCCTGGTCACTCACGCGCCACATAGTGGTAATGAGGCTTTGGGCCCCTGCTCTGGAGAAAGCCTGAGAAAGGCTGATCACGCCTTCGCCTTTGGATAGCTCGCCAAGCCCTGTTTCGCAGGCACTCAGGACAACCATGTCAGCCGTGAGGTCCATCAGGTAGAGCTCACGGGCGTACAATCGGTGGTTCGCCGTGGTATCTTCAGGCGCTTCAGTGAAGCAGAGGTAAGAGTACTCTCCTTTTTTGTCATTGGCTTTGGCATGTGTGGCTAAGTGCAGAACCTGATACCGGCTTGCGTTTTCCAGAAAAGCGGTTTTGGTTGCGGCTTGTGCTTCAAAACTTTTGACAGGAAAGAACCCGGATATCTGACGGACTTCTTTTTTGTTGGCAAGCAGCGGGCCAAACTCCCGCCTGCGATTGGCTATGGTCTCAGGTTGAATGGGGCTTTCGCTAAAGGAGGGCGCAAACCCTAAAACGGAGCCCTTCTGAGCTTTTTTGCTACGGGGCTTTTGAATGAAATCATAGGGAGAGTAGGCATAGCTGACCTGATGATCCTGAATCAGGTAGGGGTACGCCTGAAAAGGTGTGGCAGCTTCCGGTTTTTCCCTGAGCAGCACATCAAACGGGAGATAGGCTACACAGTTGTCCGGGACTACCAATAACCGGTGTGGAAGCAGGCTGTCTACCGGCTGCAACAGCTGTTGATACAGCCAGTGTGCGCTGTTGGTGTATTGCTCCACCAAGTCATCAGAAGGATGAAGTGCCCACTCGTAAAGCGCGTCCCGCATGGTATTGACTTGCTCCGCGAGCCCCTCCGGGATTTTTGTGTTGTACAATACGATATCCTCCCCATCCAGCAGAAAGAGAAAGATATACTGATAGCCAATAAAGTACTGTACCATCGCCCGCTTGTCTTTCCGTAGCTGGGCTTGTACCAGTCCGGGAGAGGGCGGCGCCGGGATATCCCACATCTGCTGCAGCCTGGGGAAGGCCTCCCGGAGGCTATCCAGAAACCTAAGGTATTCATTCCTGGCTTGCAGGGAGGAGTCGGCAAGGCTGGGGGCAGGGTTGCCCGTTTCCTGCTGTTCGTAAAGCCGGTTCTCCAAAGTGACATACCGCTTCCGCAAATCGTACCGGCGCTGCAGAAGTTCAGCCGGGAATACCTGCTCAGCAGCAGCATTCTGAGCCGCTTCCCGCACATGTATAGCCTTTCCGCGCCCGGCTACCTCAAAGGCTTCATTAAGGTATTGGGGGTCTTGCGTTTCCTCATGCAGTTTGTATCGCACATAAATAGCCTCCTCGTACATATAGTAAAACCGGTCGATGAAGTACCGGGAGGAGGTGGGGCTCAGGTTCTTGCTCATGTACTCCAGCAAGTCCAGATATTGTTCCTGATAGCCGTAGGAGGTGCGCAGGTTCTCAACAGTGCCGCCGTCAGCGTAGTGGAACTGCTCGTTTTGGGCCAGGAAGTAGAGCACGATGAGTAAACTTTGGAGCTCTGACTCATAGTGATCGTAAGGAAAAGGAGTATTAGGATTGAATTTTTGAAGTTCGAGTGCTTTTTTTAAGCACGTTTCGGCGTTCTTATACTCTTTAGACCAGGAGTATGCTGCACCCAACGTTGAATATGCTTTTATCTTTTGCGACAACTTTATATTGGGAGACTTAAGCGCTTCATTATAATACTGAATCGTTTTCTGATATTGACCATCGTAATAGTAGATATTGGCTAACTTTATTAATGCCGAGAACTGGTTTGAGTGTGTGAAATGACCTGGAGCATTCTTGACCTCGGATAAAAAGTTTAAAAGTACGTTTGCAGCCTTGCTTCTTTTGTTTGTTCTTTCATAATAACTCGCAAGATTAAATTTGTAAGTAGGGTAACACCTCCTTTCGTAGGAGGAACAGTATATTTTAGCGCTATCCAGCAGAGGCTTGGTTTCTGAAATTTGCCTGTTTTGCAGCCTTAGAACTGCAAGTGACGAAAACAAGTCTCCCCGTAACTCTTCTTCGTCAGGTAAGTCCTCGTTATTAAGTAGGTGAAAACAGTTATTGTATAGGTTCTCTGCCTTTTCTATTTTGCTAAGATCACGATATGCAATAGCGGTCCTCCACATGACAGTGAACTTATCTTCTAAATTGACCCACTCCGGGTGAGATCGGGTGATAGACAGGTATAGCTCTCCCAGCAGTACTGCTTCTGCTTCGGAACCCGAATAGATTGAGAGTACAAAATTGCTCCATACCAGTGGAATAAGGAGCTGTTTTGGATATGATTTTTCTAATACGGAAAGTTGTGGCAAAAAAAATAGCTTAATATGCTCAATTGCATCTTCCTGTTTCTGCGCTTTTATCAGACTTTTTATGTCAAGCCCATATTTCTCCAGGTTGTCCTTGTTCAAAGAGGTTCCGTAGGAGTATTTTTCTTTCAAGTCAGGAATTGGGGTTTGAGCAGCGAGTTGGAAAAAGCAGAAAGAAAAAAATACAATAAGAATCTTTTGGGCCTGAGAAGAGCTCATTGTTTTAGGTTTAAAGATGCACAGCAAATTGAATTCTTAGAAATAAAGGACCCTACAAAATAATATTAATCAGGGATAAAAAAAAGACCCACAGCCCATGGGCTGCAGGTCTTTATCTGCTCAGGCAATGATGGCCGTTACGGCTTACTTGTCATCATCGCTCTTATTGTCGGTATCGTCATTGTCCTCAAGCTGATCCTTCAGCTGGCTGAACACGTCAAGATCCCCAAGTGTGGATTTCTCAACGGTAGACTGCTGCTTCTTAACAGCCTGACGAGTCTGCTTGCGCTCTTCCTGCTTCTCTTTGCGTACCTCATCCTTTGCCTCGCGGCGGATATCGTCAAGATAGCGCAGGTGAGAAACCAGAATACGCTTGTCATCGCGGTTGAACTCAATCACCTTCACGGTCAGTGTTTCGTCTACCTCAGCAAGCTGTCCGTCTTCTTTACGGATATGCTTGATAGGGGCGAAAGCCTCCAGGCCGTATGGCATCTGCACGATAGCGCCCCGGTCGTCGCGGCGGACGATGGTGCCTTCGTGGTAAGAGCCTACCGGGAATACATTTTCGAAGGTATCCCATGGGTTCTCTTCCAGTTGCTTGTGGCCGAGTGACAATTTGCGGTTGTCCTTATCGATTTCGAGGATCATAATGTCGATGTTCTCGCCCACTTTAGTGAACTCAGAAGGGTGAGAGAATCGCTTGGTCCAGGAAAGGTCAGAAATGTGGATCATACCACCAATGCCTTCCTCAAGCTCGACAAACACACCATAAGGCGTGAGGTTTTTCACCTCTCCGGTGTGGCGGCTGCCTTCCGGGAAGTTGTTTTCAATCTCACTCCATGGGTCCTTAGACAATTGCTTGATAGAAAGGGACATCTTGCGGTCTTCCCGGTCGATGGTCACAATCTTCGCATCGTACTCCTGATTGAGCTTGAAGTACTCCCGTGCGTTAATTGGCTGATTGCTCCAGCTTACCTCGGATACGTGGATCAGGCCTTCTACGCCAGGCTGAATCTCAAGGAATGCGCCGTAGTCTTCAATATTGACGATTTTGCCTTTCACGACAGAGCCTTCTTCAACTTCTGCAGAAAGCACTTCCCAAGGATGCGGCTGCAGCTGCTTCAGGCCCAGAGAAATCCGCTTCTTGTTCTCGTCAAAGTCGAGTACCACCACGTTGATTTTCTGGTTGAGCGACAGTACCTCGCTTGGGTGGCTGATACGGCCCCAGGAAATATCTGTGATGTACAGCAGGCCGTCTACGCCGCCAAGGTCGAGGAACGCACCGAAGTCGGTGATGTTCTTCACGAGGCCTTCGAGTACCTGTCCTTTTTCGAGGCTGGCAATGATGGCTTCACGCTGCTCGGCGAGATCGCTCTCGATGAGTGCTTTGTGAGAAACCACCGCGTTCTTGATTTGCTCGTTGATCTTAACCACTTTGAATTCCATGGTCTTGCCAACGTATGAATCGTAATCGATGATTGGCTTGATGTCAATCTGAGAACCAGGAAGGAAGGTTTCCAAACCACTGCAGTCCACGATAAGACCACCTTTGGTTTTGCTGATGACGGTGCCTTTGATGACGGTGCCGTTCTCGTAGGAGTCTACGATGTTCTCCCATGCACGCAGCAGCTTAGCTTTGCGGCGGGAAAGAACGAGCTGTCCGCGGGCGTCTTCCTGCTGTTCAACGTATACGTCGATTTGGTCGCCGGGGGCGAGATCTGGCGTATCGCGGAATTCAGAGGTAGGAACAAGGCCATCAGACTTAAAGCCGATGTCCAGTACCACATCACCATCGCTGATAGCGGTTACCTTTCCTTTAACGATTTCGTTTTCCAGGACGGAAGTCAGCGTTTCCTCATACTGGCTTGTCAGCTCTTTGCGCTGCGCTTCAGAATAAGCGAGGCCGGAACGGCGGTCAGCAGACCAGTCGAAGTCATCGTGTGCAGTTTCTGCAACAACGGGCTCTTCCTCCTCTTCTTCTTCCTCTTCCTCCTCTTCTTCTTCGCTTTCGTCCTCAGCGTCTTCGTCCTCAGCTTCGGCTACAGGAGCAGCTTCTTCTGTAGTTTCTTCTGATTCTTCTTCAGCAGCAGGGGCTGTTTCTTCCTGCTTTTCTTCTTCTTTTTTTGCAGCGGGAGTGGTCTCCTCTTGCTGCTCAGCGGGCGCTTGCTCTTGCCCTTCTTCTTTTTCGAGATCTTTGTCGTCTAGCATTGAAAGAATGCTTTTGGTTAAAAAATAGGATGAATAACGAGGTGTTTACATCTTGTAAAGATTTACCACCCCCATAAAGCGGGGCAAAGGTACTGTAATAAATCAGGAAATGAAAATAAAAGGCGTTGTAAGTTAAGAACTTATGGAAGGTAGTTTGGGAGGGGAACAAACGCAGGCTTAATTTGTCCTGAAAGGGAGTTGACCATCATAAATGAGCCATTGTCTGAAAAGTGCGTACAAATTGCTTATTTTAGGCACTTCTGAAGTACAGCAACTAGTGCGACCAGACCGAATTATTTGATAGTACTTTCAGGCTCCAGCCTTATGTAGTGCCCCCCGATAACTATCGGGGTTTAACTGTCAAATATTTACGGCTCAATCCACTGGCATAACCAAAATGTAAAAAACCAGAGTACAAAAGATTATGAGTGACCAAAGGCCGTGGCTGAAGAATTACCCAAGCGGTGTTCCTGCCAACATCAACCCTGATGAATATTCCACCCTGGTGGAAATGTTCGAAGATACTTTTAAGAAATTCAGCCGCCGGGTGGCATTCTCGTGCATGGGGAAGGAGCTGTCCTTTGCGGATATCGATAAGCATTCCAAAGCATTTGGAGCCTACCTGCACTCCCGCGGACTGGAGCCCGGGGACAAAATCGCGCTCATGATGCCCAACCTCCTGCAGTACCCGATTGCACTTTTCGGAGCACTGCGGGCCGGGCTTGTTGTGGTCAATACCAATCCGCTCTACACGCCGAGAGAAATGCGGCATCAGTTTACGGATTCCGGAGCGAAGGCCATCGTTATTGCCGAGAACTTTGCCTCTAACCTGGAGAAAATCATCGGCGATACCAACATCACTACGGTCATCACTACGAGCATTGGAGAGATGCTGGGCTTCCCTAAAAAGCACATCGTCAATTTCGTAGTCCGCAACATCAAGAAAATGGTGCCGGCCTTCCATATCCCGAACACGGTTAGTTTTTCGGATGCACTGAAGCAGGGCAAGCGTTTCACCCTCAAGGAGCATAAGGGGAATGCAGAGGATGTCATCCTGCTGCAATACACAGGTGGTACCACCGGCGTGGCTAAAGGTGCGATGCTGACCAACCGCAACCTCATTGCCAATATGCAGCAGATACGGGCCTGGATGATGCCTTTCCTCCGGGAAGGGGAAGAGGTCGCCCTCAATCCGCTGCCTATGTACCACATCTTTGCCTTTTCGGTCAACTGCCTGGCTCTGATGAGCATCGGCACCACCAACGTGCTTGTGACGAATGCCCGGGACCTGCCTTCCGTTATCAAAGCCATGAAGGATTATCCTGTCACGCTCGTAACAGGGGTGAACACCCTCTTCAATGCGCTGATCAATCATAAAGACTTTAGCTCCGTAGATTTCAGCACACTCAAGGTCACCGTTGGCGGTGGCATGGCGGTGCAGCGTTCGGTCGCAGAAGCCTGGCAAAAAGTAACCGGCTGCCAGCTTTCCGAGGGCTATGGCATGACGGAATCCTCTCCGGTAGTGAGTGTGAACCCGCTCGATAATACCGGCCGGATTGGGACCATCGGCCTGCCGGTGTCTTCTACCGATGTCCGCATCGTGGATCAGCAGGGCAATGTGCTGGGGTATAATCAGCCCGGCGAGCTGCAGGTCAAGGGGCCACAGGTCATGAAGGGCTATTACAACCGCCCGGATGAGACCAATAAGACACTCGTGGACGGATGGCTGTGCACCGGCGACATCGCGATGCTCGACGAGGATGGGTTTATGCAGATCGTAGACCGCCAAAAGGATATGATCCTGGTATCGGGCTTCAATGTATACCCGAATGAGGTGGAAGAAGTGGTGGCTTCTCACCCGAAAGTGCTGGAATGTGCAGCGGTTGGCTTACCAGATGAGAAATCGGGCGAGGTGGTCAAGGTTTTTGTGGTACGTAAAGACAACAGCCTCAAGGAGAAAGAGCTGATCGAGTACTGCCGGGGCGAGCTGACCGGCTACAAAGTGCCTAAGCAGGTGGAGTTCCGCAAGGAGCTCCCGAAAACCAACGTAGGCAAAATCCTGCGGCGCGAACTCAGGGACGAAGCGAAGAAATAATCACCACCGGCCCGGTCTCCGTAAAGCGGACCGGGCTAACTTTTAAAAACCTAAAGCATGGCTTCCGAAAAATTTGATGCAGGCAGTGCGCCCAAGCCGGTAGGCCTCTATCCGCATGCCCGCAGGGTTGGCAATTTGCTGTTTCTGTCAGGGATCGGCCCCCGGGACCCAAAGACGGACGGGGTGCCAGGGTTGGAGCGCTCCTCAAGCGGTAACTATACCCGGTTTGATTTTGAAGCGCAGTGCCATTCGGTGTTTCAGAATGTCCGGCGGGTACTGCAAGACAGTGGCGCTAAATGGGAAGACCTCCTGGATGTAACGGTTTTTCTCACGGACATGAAGCGGGATTTCCACACCTACAACCGGGTGTATGCCGAGTACTTCAAAGACCATCAGCCCTGTCGGACCACCGTAGGCATTGACAGCCTGCCAACGCCTATCGCCATTGAACTCAAATGCATCGCGGTGGTAGAAGGCTAAGGCCGAAAATCCGTTTTTAGGGCTTTACGCTCCTGATAGCGCTGCCGGGCAAGCTCCAGCAACCGCTCAATCAGGTCTGAGTAGCTGAGCCCCGCTGCTTCCCAAAGCTGTGGGTACATGCTGATGTCCGTGAACCCAGGCAGGGTGTTGACTTCATTGACGTAAATGTCGCCTGCAGGCGTCAGGAACATATCCACCCGTGCCATCACTTCGCATTCCAGCGCCTTGAAAGCTTTCAGGGCAATGGCTTGCAAGCGCGGCAGTTCCTCCGGCCTGACCTCTGTAGGGATTAGCAGCTTTGCCGTATCGGGGTCTTCGTACTTGGCATCAAAGGAATACTCTTCAGGGGTAATGATTTCACCCACCTCGGTGGCTTCAGGATTTTCATTGCCCAGCACGGCGCATTCCACCTCCCGGCCCTTTATCATTTCTTCAATCAGGACTTTTCGGTCGTAACGTAGCGCATCTGCCACAGCAGCTTCAAACTGTTCAGCGCGGCTCACTTTGTGTACGCCTACGGAAGACCCCATATTGGCGGGCTTGACAAACACCGGGCTGCCCAGTTTGGCTGTGACTTGCTCGTAGGTCCACTGCCCTGCCTCTTCCTTTCGGATAACGATATCCTGTGCCACTTTGACGCCTGCCTGCCGGAGTAGCCGTTTTGCCACGTCTTTGTCCATCGACACGGCAGAGCCAAGCACGTCCGGCCCCGCAAAGGGAAGATCGATGGTACGGAGCAGGCCCTGCAAGACCCCGTCCTCCCCTGTAGGCCCGTGCACGATCATAAAGGCCGCATCAGGTTGGGGCGAAAGGGGCTGAAGCGTATCCAAACGAAGGAACTGCCCCGTGCTTTTACCTGGGATAATGGCCAGCTCAGGCCCGGCTTCCCCGACAAAGCGGCCCAGGCTGCTCTCTTCCTGCAGCCGCCACCGGCCCGCCCGGTCAATCCCAATGAGCACAACTTGAAAACGGTCCCGGCGGATTGCTGCCAGGATGTTTTTTGCAGAACGGACAGATATTTCGTGTTCCGGGGATTGCCCCCCGCAGATAACGGCTATGGTCTTCACGGATTGGTTCATTTTAGGGTGGCAAGATAGGACAAGCCTGCTTTTGAGCGAAAAATTGTAAGTTTATTCTTTGAGCAAACAAAGGTTTAAACAGCTATTTATGGATAAGATAATTCGTTTTTGGTGGATTGCGCTGTGCCTCTTCCCTGCTTTAAGCGGGGCACAGGTGCAGTTGGTAGCGCACGGGCAGCCTAAGGGCCGCATCGTTATGGATCAAACCATTGAGGCCGATTCCCTGGCTGCGGCACTGCTGCAACGGTTTATAGGGGAGATGAGCGGGGCAGAACTGCCCGTTCAGGACTTTCGGGCTATCTCAGAAGCCCGGCCCGGTGATGTATTGATTGGCGCATTTCAGTTGGATAGCTGGAGCAGTCCGCCCGCTATGTTGGACAGCCTGGTGGAGGATGGCTTTTTGATCCATACCCAAGACGGCTACCTGCGCCTGCTCAGCGGTGGGGGCAACGGCAGCGTGTACGCGGCGGTCACCCTGCTGGATGACTATCTGGGGATGGACTACTTTGCGAAAGAGACTTATACGTTGCCCCAGCAGAAGGATATCAACCTGCCGGCAATGAGCCTCGAAGACCACCCTGCCTTTACTTACCGTCAGACCTTCAGTTACGGACTGGAAGACCCCGTTTACAAGTACTGGTTCCGACTGGAAGCACCGGGAGAAGCCTTTGCCGGCAATCTGTGGGTACACACCTTCGACCGGCTCTTGCCATCGGATCAGTTTGGCGAAAGCCACCCCGAGTACTACTCCCTGATCAAGGGCAGGCGGCAGCCCGGCAAGGCTAGTCAGTGGTGCCTGACCAACAGCGAGGTATTGGAGCGCGTAACGCATCAGCTGGACTCGATTTTCGAAGCCCACCCGGAGCACGATATCATTTCCGTAAGCCAGAACGACGGCAATTTTACCTATTGTACCTGTGATAATTGTGCCGCGATAGATGAACGGGAAGGAAGCCCAAGCGGCACGCTCATCCACTTTGTCAATCAGCTGGCGGACCGCTTCCCGGGCAAGACCATTTCCACGCTGGCCTACCTTTACAGCATGCACCCGCCCAGGCACCTCAAGCCCCGTCCGAATGTCAATATTATGCTGTGCAGCATAGATGCGAAGCGGGAAGTGCCCCTGACCGATAATGCCACAGGGCAGGATTTTGTCAAAGCCCTTAAAGGCTGGGCAGAGATTTCCGACAATATTTTTGTCTGGGATTACGGGATCAATTTTGATAACCTCGTGGCTCCTTTTCCCAACTTTCATGTATTGCAGCCCAACATGGAGCTGTTTCACCGGCACAATGTCCGCATGCATTTTGCCCAGGTCGGGGGCAAGCGGGGCGAAGACTTTTCCGAGCTGCGCGCCTATATGCTCTCCCGCCTGCTCTGGAACCCCTATCAGAATGCGGATAGCCTGATGCTGGCGTTTATGGAAGGCTACTACGGGGCGGCTGCGCCTCATTTGTACCAATACCAGAAGATGCTGGAAGCGGCACTGCTGTCCAATGAGGTTCCGCTTTGGATATATGATACCCCCGTCTCGCACAAATCGGGGATGCTGCGTGCCCGCCTCCGCGCCCGTTACAATGAGCTTTTCGACCGGGCTGAAGCGGCTGTGGCCAATGACCCTGAATACCTGCGGCGCGTACGCCGGTCCCGCCTTCCCTTGCAGTATGCCGGGTTGGAAATCGCCCGTACCCTCCCGGAGCGCGACCCTGCACGCCTAAATATTATGCTCGACACCTTTGCGGCCCGCACGGCCCGCTACGGGGTGAAGACCCTGAACGAGCGCAACAACGCCCCGGGCGACTACTGCCGGCTTTACCGGGAGCGCTACCTGCGCAAACCGGCCGGCAACCTTGCGGCAGGTGCTAAAGTGACCTGGGAAGCGCCCCCCGCTCCCGGCTATCTGGAGGGTGCAGCCGAAGCCCTTACCGATGAACTCTACGGTGGCACCACTTTTGGCGACAGCTGGATTGGCTGGGAAGGCAGGGATGGCAGCTTTATAGTGGACCTGGGCAAGGTGCAACCGGTGCAGTCGGTGGAAACGGATTTCCTCCATCAGCTCGGGGCCTGGATTTTGTTGCCCAAAAGCGTCACTTATGAAATATCCGGGGACGGCACCAATTTTGAGCGCTTTGGAAAGGAAATACTACCGGAAGACCGGTCGCGTGAGGTCAAGTTCGTAGGCGTTAAGGCGGAGCAGCCGAAGCCTGTATCTGCCCGCTACATCCGGGTAGAAATAGAAGGCGTAAAGGTTTGCCCTTCCTGGCACTACGGCGTGGGCTATCCCGCCTGGTTCTTTGTGGACGAAGTGGTGGTGCGCTAGCGGTTGCCGGGGATGGGCAGTCGGGCCGGGCCCCAAAGAAAATTTCGGGCAGGTATACATCGGAACCGGGAAGATTGACGAATTTTATGCGTTCTTGCTGGAAAGGCAGGCCTTGGTCTATCCAAACGGGCAACTGGGCAACCGGTATGCCCCCGGCGGCTGAAGGTTCCGCATTTTACCAGCGTTGGTCTGGCGGCGTAAATCGGGGGCACTTTAAATGCCTTCCGGGCTACCCGTCTAATATCCGGATTTTATGCGAGTAAGGCTTTTTTTATTATTGATGGTGCTGGCAGGCACTACGCTACAGGCACAAGAGCTGCCACCTGAATTCCACATAGGTTACTTTGCGCCTTTTGGGGTTCAAATGGGCGGCAGCGTTGCTTATACGGATGTACTAAAACAACCGGTTGGAGTACACCAATGGTGGTGGCAGGCACAAGCCGGCTATTTTGCCCAGCCCAATGTCTCTGATGCGGTATTTTTGCATCCGGAGGTTGAGTACCGCCGTTGCCGGCCGGGCCAATACTTTTATGGCTCCTTTTCCATTGGCAGCAGCCTGGCCTACACCCTCAGCAAGCGGGAAGGCAGCCTGAACCTCGCCAATGGCGACATAGAATACCGAACGGAGGGCACCTTGTCTATTATACCACGCATCAGCCTGGGCATGGGGGTAGCTCCCCGGAAGAGGCTGGGCGGTTACCTCCGGGCAAGCTACGGACAGCAGCTGGGAGGCGGTGTTGGCAGGCAGGCTTTCTTCAGTGCATCGGCAGGCCTGGCACTCCGCATTCATTCAAAACCATAACCTATGACCCGCAAAGCATTTATTGAAAAAACCCTCAAAGCAGGCATCGGGCTGCCTTTCCTTTCATCGGTTTTGCTCGAATCCTGCAATCGCTATGATTTGGAACTCCCTGGCTTGTCCGAGGCTTTCGAAGGCAAAGTCATTATCGTTGGGGCAGGTGCTGCCGGCCTTGCTGCCGGTCACCTCCTCCAGCGGTACAATATTGATTTTGAGATCATTGAAGCGGCTCCCGTTTGGGGCGGGAGAATGAAAAAAACAGCAGAATTTGCTGATTTCCCCATCGATCTTGGTGCAGAATGGATTCATACCCACCCTGCTATCCTGTCGGATATCCTCAGCAGCCCTGATATTGATGCCGACATCGACATCATCGTCTATAACCCGCAAACCATACAAACCTGGAATAATGGCCGGCTCAGAGACCACAACTACATCAGCAAGCTGTATACAGAATGGAAATTTAAGCGCACCACCTGGTTTGGTTTTTTCGAAACGTACATTGTGCCCGGGATCGAAGACCGCATCACCCTCAACACTCCGGTGGCGGAGGTAGACTACTCCTCGGGCAAAGTACGGCTCAAAACGGAGGCTGGCCAGGTACGGGAAGCCGATAAAGTGCTGCTCACGGTACCGGTCAAAATATTGCAAAGCGAGCATATTGCCTTTGTGCCGCCGCTGCCCAAAACCAAGACAGACGCGATCGGGCAGGTAAGCGTTGGCGACGGGATCAAAATTTTTGTAGAGTTTCAAGACCGGTTTTATCCCGATATGCTCTCCTTTGGGCCAATACTGAAAGCCTTCCGGGAGGAAGAGAAATTCGTATACGATGCTGCTTTTGGAAAAGACTCGTCCCGCAATATCCTCGGGCTGTTTGCTATCAATGCAAAAGCAACGGTCTACACTCAACTCAGTACGGAAGCTGCTATCCTGGAAAAGTTCCTGGCAGAGCTCGACGAAATATTCGACGGGCAGGCCTCTGCCAGCTATGTGCAGCACATCATTCAGAACTGGTCAGCGGAACCTTACATTCAGGGAGCATACTCCTACGATTTCGAAGACAAGCAGTGGCGGGTAGTCGAGGCTATTCAGGAACCGGTGGCGGACCGGCTGTTCTTCGCGGGCGAAGCGCTTTCCATTGACCATCAGGCAACGGTGCATGGTGCGTGCGCGTCGGCTTTTGATGCGGTGGCTCGCATGTTGAAGGAGAGCTGATGTTTTGGCTGTAAATAACGTAGATATACATGTAATAGAGAGCGTTAAAAGAGAGGGAGCAGCAAATTGCTGCCTCCCTCTTGTGGTCCCACTTGGGCTCGAACCAAGGACCTACTGATTATGAGTCAGTTGCTCTAACCAGCTGAGCTATGGGACCAATATGTCAAAAAAAAACGTTGTTCCAATAAAAGTGGCCCCACTTGGGCTCGAACCAAGGGCCTGCTGATTATGAGTCAGCCCCGATCGCTATCGGGGTAACCAGCTGAGCTATGGGACCTGCACATTTTACAAATGCAGCGCAAAAATACATATTCTGGCGCTGCGAGGCAAGCATTTTTTTAATCAGGGCAGTTGCGGCGCTGCGACTACCCTGATTTTATGCTGCCCGTTACTCCCCTTTGTCTAAATGTACGTCCATTTGTGGGTATGGGATGCCGATGTCGTTGGCGTCAAACTCTTTCTTGATGCGCTCAAAGAAGACCTTATAGGCTGGCCAGAAATGCTCATTCTTAGCCATGAAGCGTACGGCGAAGTTCACAGAGCTGTCGGCAAGCTCTTTGACAAAGATGTCGTAGCCGGCATCAAGGTCCACATTAGGCAGGCCTTTCACGATTTCCTCAATGAGTGCCTTAGCCTTATCAATATCATCATCGTAACCAATACCTACAGTGAGGTCGTGCCGGCGTATGCCCTGAGCGGTGTAGTTCTGAATCGCATTGCTGGTAATCTGCCCGTTGGGCACGATAATCAGCCGGTTGTCCAGTGCAACGAGCACCGTATGGAAGATGAAAATATCGGTCACCGTGCCGGCATGGCCGTTGACTTCCACAAAGTCGCCTACCTTGAAAAACTTGAAAACCAGTATAAGCACCCCGCTGGCGAAGTTGGCGAGGTTGCCCTGAAGCGCAAGGCCGATGGCAAATGCCATGGCGCTGAAAATAGCGACAAAGGAAGTGACTTCAATGCCAAACATGGAAGCAACGCTAAGCAGCAAAAGTACCTTTAGTCCTATGCCCACCAATGAGCCAAGGAAATCGCGTACAGACTCCTCTTCGATATGGCGGTCCATCGCTTTTTTGACCAGCTTGGTGATCCTGCCAATGACCCAAAAGCCGATGATGAGTGTAAGAATAGCCCCAATAACCTGCATAGCGTACTGTGCAATGAAGCCTTGAATTTGGTCCATGATTTCGTTCAAATCCATGATTTGATTAAAGTTTTGGATTGTTAATAGTGATGTTTCGCGCTAAAGGATAGGCAAAAAAATAGTTTTCTACAACTAAGATACGGCTGAAAACAACAGAACGGTTCTCAGCCGCATCTTGTTCGGCAGCGCTCGCAGGCATGGATTTAACAGGTACGATGCTACTTGTCCAGGTGCACATCCATCTGTGGGAATGGAATGCTGACGCTGGAACGGTCGAACTCCTTCTTTACATTTTCCTGCATGTAGAAATAGGTGTCCCAGTAGTGCTCGCTTTTGATCCAGGGGCGGACCAGGAAGTTTACAGAGCTGTCGCCCAGCGAAGAGACCTTGATGAGGGTTTCGGGCGTGCCTAAAACATAGGGGCAGGCATCTGATACGCGTTTGATCGCCTCCCGGGCTTTATCGATATCGTCTCCGTAACTAATACCGAAGGTCATGTCCACACCCATTTCTCCCTGCCCGGAGATATTGGTGATTACATTGCTGGTCACCACACTGTTGGGGATGATGATGCGTTTGTTGTCCAGGGTTTGCAAAACGGTGTTGAAGACCTGAATGCCCACTACTGTACCGGTTTGCCCGCCACCAATTTCAACCAAATCACCAACCTTATAGGGCTTGAATATTAGAAGGAGCACCCCGCTGGCAAAGTGGCCGAGACTCCCCTGCAGTGCCATGCCTACCGCAAAGGCAAGGGCACCGAACAAGGCTACAAAGGAGGTGGTTTCGATGCCAAACATACTGGCTACGCTAAGAAGAAGAAGTACCTTTAAGCCTACGCTGACGAGCGAGGTCAGGAACGGGCGGATCGTTGGGTCAAAGCCCCGCTTTTCCATGCTCCGCTTGAGGATGTCTGTGATTTTCCCAATAATCCAGAAGCCAATAACCAAAGTCAGGATGGCACCGGCAACTTTGGGTAGATAAGTGGTCACCAGCGTGCCTAAAGTTTCAAAATCTAGTAATTGTTCCATGTTGATTGTAGTTTTGTTTTGATCTTGTTGTTTTTCAGACGGCTTTTCACACGAAAGTTACAGGATCAGTAAAAAATAATGCCAAAAAGCAATGTGAAAAATATGCCGAAGTGGTATTCCAAGGAGGAGGCGCTGCAAAAATTACAGCAGTATTGTGCTTATCAGGACCGCTGCCATCAGGAGGTGCGGCAGCAACTTCGGGACATGAACGTATACCCGGACTGGCAGGAGGAGATTATTGTGGCGCTCATTGAAGAGAACTTTCTGAACGAGGAGCGTTTCGCCTGCAGTTACGTCCGGGGGAAATTCCGCATGAAGCAGTGGGGGCGGGTCCGGATCAAACAGGAGCTGCGCCGCCGGAATATCTCAGATTATTGTATCCGCAAGGGCATGGCTGAAATTGAGGAGCCCGCCTATCTGGAATCACTCAGAGACCTGATTGTGAAAAAAGGCGACCGGACAGCAGCGGAAAATAGGTGGGCTTTCCGGAATAAAGTAGCGCGATTTGTGATTGATAAGGGGTATGAACCGGCTTTGGTGTGGCCGGCAGTCAAAGATATCTACCCGGACGGCACCTGAAAAATAGTGTTAGGATGCTGACTTTTTGCGATTTTAGGTTTGAAAGCGGGGTGTTTAATGCCTTATATTTATATTGGACAGAAAAGGCTTCAAAAAGAACATCAAGTATTCTGCCCACATAAAACAGGAATAACATGAAAAAACGTCAACACAAACTCGACAAATTCGAATCTGCACGCCTGTCTGAAAAGGCATGCCTGAACGCTAAAGGGGGGCACAAATACAGCCCTACCGGTGCCGGGTTCCAGGGTACCTTCATCTGGGAAACCGTAGATGTACGTGGCCTGATGGGACAAGACCATGAATCGGAAAAAGGTACGAAGACCACCTTCAGCACAATCGGCGGATAAGCAATATCGAATCATTCAGTTCTTCAACCGGGGTAAGGAGCACAGCTGTTAACGGCTGCGTTCCTTAAACTTCCGTTTGATCATCTCACCGTAAGACTTCCCCTCCAGCTTTCCTTCCAGCCAGGCCATCATGTCAAAAGCACGCACGAAGAAGCTTTTGGCCCTTGCTGTTTGTGGCAGTTCCTCGAATGCCCCTTTGAGGCTCTCGAAAGCAGCTTTCAGCTCATGCTTTGATGGCGACCCGGTGGCTTTCCTGATGAAACTAATGATTTCCCGTTCCACATCATGCAGCTGTTCCCGCTTCTTCAGGTAGCGGTAGGTGCTCCGGATCAGGGAGTCGAGCAGCACGTAATTGCCAAGCTCAAAATGCACGATCAGGTTGAGGATGCGGGCGGTGCCCTGTAGCTCCTGCCGCTCTACGGTGGTGCTCAGGTTGAGCCAGTCATTAAGATAGGAAAGCGCGTCGTCGTAGGCTTCTGCCCCAAAGGAGATGTGGAAGTAATAGTAGTAAAAAGTATTGGTTTCAAATAAGTCATTATCGAAATGGCCACGCTCTCTGAGGTGGGTCTTCAGAGCGGACAGCCCCTCCCTGAAGTCGCCTTTGGCAATGCACAGCGAGAATTTATTTTGGTAATACTGCCGGTGGATTTTTAGCTCATCGTCCTGACTCAGCGGCCTGACCTGCCGGAGCTTTTCCAGGTAAATTTCAAGAGCGTCGTAATCCCCCACCCGGCCACAGCCCATGATGAGGTTGCTGAGTGCAGAAATGTACTCAGATACGTCTTCATTCAGGAAGTGCGGTTTGGATTCCATCAGCTCAATGAGCTGCTCACTGCTTGATTTAAAGGCTTGTAAGTCGCCTGTTGCCAACTGATAGATGCTTAGCGTGCGGTAGTAGTAAATCTGCGCCTGATGGGCATCGCTTTCCGGCGGCTGTTGCAAAAGTGGTGTATCCACAATATCGGACAGCCGTTTGCGGAACTCCGGGCCGGCCAGAGAAGCGTCTTTCCGAAGGCTGACCAGCAGGCGGAAAAACAAGTTGCGGTAGGCCGAAATGCCGCTAAGCTGCTGCTGCAGGTGCTGCTCCTCGGTTTCAATGCGGTCCAGGGCTTCATCCAGGTAGTCGATATCGGATTTGGCGTAAGCCAGCTGCTTCTCCCAGCCCAGCATGTCAATGAGCACCGTAAAGCGTTCGTATTTGTAGGCCAGTTTTCGGGCTTTGCCAAGGAGGTCCTGGCAATCTGAAAAAAGAGACCGGCGGAAAAGGACCTGCATGCTTTGCAGGTAGTGGCGCAGCTTGTAGTCCACAGAGGTCTTCTCGTCGTAGCCCTGCAGGCTTTTCAGGCACAGGTCATAGAGGTAGGCCTTCAGCTCAGAGTACTTCCGGCTTTGGACCGGTTCGCCCTGATATACTTCATTTTTCAGTACTTCGTCATTAAATGTTTCCTGTGCTTCAATGGCATCGAAAAGGCGCAGGTACTTACTGTCCTTGTTCGCATGGCTGCCAACGAAGACTTTGAAGTACCGCTTCTCAGAGCCCGACATGGACTTGATCAGATTGAAGAGCTTATTGGACGGGGTCTTGGGCATAGTTCTGGTCCTTTAACAACATACCGGGGCTATATAACTCTTGCAAAGCCATTTTGGCTGCCTCTCGCCCAAAGGTATTTTAAATTCTGAAACCTGACAATAAATCGAATGTGTATTGCGCAGCAGCCCTTCTTCGCCTAATATTGAGTTTATACATTTCCACACACAGGAGCTTCGTGCAGCACGCAGGGCTCCTTAATCCAACGGTCTATGAAAATGGTAAGCTTAACACCCACGTCCGGCAACTTACGCCCAATAGCCCCCGCTACAGCCCTCAATGTGCGCCGGGCAAAAATCGCCCTGCCTACACTCGAAGGCTACCTCTTCCGGCCGGTAGCCAGCATTCTTTACCTCCGTGCAGAGGGCAATTACACCATGATCCGGTTTGCCAACGGGTCGCAGGAACTGATATGCAAAACCCTCAGCCACGTGCAGGGGATGTTGTCACAATACCCGCAGTTTGTCAGGGTCCACCGTTCTTTCACCGTCAACATTGAGCGCATAGACCGCTACGTACGCGGGAAGGGCGGGTTTGTCGTCATGGAGTGCGGTACAGAAATCAGTGTGTCCAACAGCAAAAAAACGCACTTGTCCACAGCTGTGGAACAGTACTTTGGTGCCCGCCTGTAAATCAGGTTTCCTTATCTTTGGCTGCTGAATATGAGAGTAGCCATCAATACCCGTTTCCTGCTCCCGGGCCGCATCGAGGGCATCGGGCGGTACACCTACGAGGTGGTGCGGCGCCTGTTGCGTGACCACCCGGAGCATGATTACCTCTTTTTCTTCGACCGCCCCTTTGACCCTGCCTTCACTTTTGGCGGACAAGCCCGGGGGATTGTACTGCCGCCTCCTGCCCGCCACCCTTTGCTTTGGTACCTTTGGTTTGAATGGGCCGTGCCCTACGCATTGCGCAAGCACCGGGCGGATGTGTTCTTTTCGCCCGACGGCTACCTGTCGCTACGGTCTGAGGTGCCTACCTTGCTGACAGTCCATGATCTAGCCTTTGAGCACTTCATGGAGCACACCCCAGGCCTTGTGGGGCGTTACTACCGGCATTTTACGCCAAAATTTTGCGCGCATGCCGGGCGCCTGTTGTCCGTATCCGGCTACACGGCACAAGATGTACAGCAACGTTACGGTATCCCGGAATCCAAAATCGCCATCTGCGGCAATGCCTGCCGGGAGGGGTTCCGCCCGCTCACAGCCGCAGCGCAGGAAGCGGCACGGAGCAAATGGAGCGCCGGGAAGCCTTACTACCTTTACGTAGGCGCCATCCATCCCCGCAAGAATGTCCACCGGCTAATTGCTGCGTTTTCTGACTTCAAAGCCCAAACGCAAAGCCCGGCCCGGTTGCTGATTGCCGGCCGTTTTGCCTGGCAGGCGGGACCGGTGAAGTCGGCCTATGAAGCTTCCCCATTTCAGGAGGATATTGACTTGTTGGGCTTTGTGCCCGATGAAGATTTGCCAGAACTGATGGGGGCCGCCAAAGGCTTTGCCTATCCTTCCCTGTTTGAAGGCTTCGGGCTGCCGCTGCTGGAAGCGATGGAAGCAGAAGTGCCCGTCATCACATCCAATGTCTCCTCTATGCCGGAGGTAGCCGGTCAGGCGGCCCTGCTGGTCGACCCGGAGGATGCCACAGCACTCGCGCAGGCTTTAATAGCACTGGACGGAAATGCGCAACTACGGGCATCTCTGGTGGAAAAAGGCAGGCAGCAACGCCGGCAATACAGCTGGGACCGCACCGCAGCGGTAGCCTATGAAAATCTGGCTCAGCTCTTTTGATGCTTTCGCCAAATCCAAATGGTGCCGCCCAGCCCGATCAGGAATAGGGTCACCGCGATAAACTGAGCCTGCGTCAGCCCTGTGCCCAAAAAGGAATACACCTCATTGATCCGCACTTTCTCAATGAAAAAGCGCTCCATGCCATTGAACAGCAGATAGATGAAAAAGAGCATGCCCGGATACCCCCTTGTCGCACCGCGCAGCCCGAACAGTATGCCACCTATGGTGAATGCCATCAGGGATTCATAAACCGGTGTAGGGTAAACCGGTGGGTCAAGGCGGGTACAGTAGATCATATCGCAACCTTCAATAGGCACGCCCCGCCGCAGCACATTGTGCGGATAGTCGTAAGCCCAAAGCCAGTCGGGCAGGAACCACCAACCGGGCTGCGCAGCGGCATTCACAATGCCCCAGTCCCCATCGCCAGAGAAGTGGCAGCCCAGGCGCCCCACCCCGTAAGCGATGATCAGCGCCGGCGCCACAGCATCCAAAACGTGCACTATTGGAATGTTCTTTCGCCTCAGGTACAAGGCCACAAAGAGGAAGCCAAAAATCAGCCCCCCGTAGATCGCCAGCCCGCCACCGGACAGCAAGGTGCCGACCGGGTCGGCCAGCAGGGCAGGAATGTCTTCAATCACGGCAAACACCTTAGCGCCCACCACTCCTGAAACCGCCGCAATAATGGTGATTTCGCTGATCCGGTCGTGGGGATAAATATGCCGGATCGCCTGCTTAGGCTTGGGCAGGGCTTTGCGGTTGCCATTCCAGTAACGGTAGGCCGCAAATGCAATACCCAGCACTAATCCGCCGCCCCAGCTGCCCGCTGTTGAAAGCAGCACCTCCGCTGCATCCGCTTTGAGGGCCGCAAAATTTTGATAGGCATAGATGCCCTTAAAGCCCAGGATAAACCCCCAAATGCCGTTGGAGGCAATCTCTGCATTGGTGGGCGGCTTGCCGAGCTCGATTTTTTCCTTTTGGGGCTCAAAAATGCCTTCCCGGGCTTTGCGCTTCAGCTCGTGGTAAAGGATAAAGGCGGCAGAAATAATCGCCAGGACCAGCAGCAGCCCGAAGGTTTTGAAAATAGAGAGCCAGTTGTCAGCAGGCGTGCCGAAGAGGTCGTGGAAAACATAGGACAAGTCGGGGTACATCCGTTGTGGAATTGGTGCAGCCCAAAGGTAGGGCTTTGCCGGTTAATTTGCTACCGTTGCTGCTGCCAGTGTGGCTGCCACTGCGCCCTCCTCATTGATATGTTGCAGGTGCACGGGTGCCATAGTGTTCAGCAGTTCCTCCTGCAGGGGCAAGCTGACGCGCACATAGTTGTCGGTGAAGCCGGACATGAACCCTGCTTCCTTGCTTTGCTCAAAGAGTACGGTGCGGTCAGTGCCGGTAAACTGCTCATAGAAGTAGCGGCGCTTTTTCTCGCTCAGGATGGTGAGCATTTTGTTGCGGCGGCGGCGTTCTTCCATATCCACATGATCGGTGCGCTCGTAGGCGGGGGTGTTGGGCCGCTCGCTGTAGGTGAACACGTGGAGGTAGGAAATGTCAAGCTCGTTCAGGAAGCGGTAGGTTTCCAGAAAGTCTTCTTCCGTCTCGCCGGGGAAGCCCACGATCACGTCCACCCCAATGCAGCAGTGTGGCATAAGGGCTTTGATCTTAGCCACGCGGTCGGCGTACAGCTCGCGCTTGTAGCGGCGGCGCATCTCGCGGAGCTGCTTGTTGTTGCCGGATTGGAGAGGCATATGGAAGTGGGGCACGAAGCGGTCGGACTGAGCGACAAACTCAATGACTTCATCGGTGCACAAATTGGGCTCGATGGAGGAAATGCGGAAACGGTCGATACCTTCCACTTTGTCGAGCTCGCGGATGAGATCGATGAACATCGCCTCCTTCTTGGGCCTTACGCCTTCAATCACCTCGGTGCCGTTGCCAAAGTCGCCGATGTTGACCCCGGTGAGTACAATCTCTTTTACGCCCATCTCTGCAATGCGGTGCGCATTGGCCACCACGCTTTCGACCGTATCGCTGCGGCTGCGCCCCCGTGCCATTGGGATGGTGCAAAAGGTGCATTTGTAATCGCACCCATCCTGCACCTTAAGGAAAGACCGGGTGCGGTCACCGAAGGAGAAAGCGTTGACGAACTCATTGGCTTCCTTTACTTCACCGGCGCTTACCATGCCCTTGCCGGGTGCTTTGCTCAGCTCCTCCACATAATCCAGGATACGGAACTTCTCCGCAGCGCCGAGGACCAAGTCGACACCTTCGATTTCGGAAATTTCTTCCGGCTTGAGCTGCGCATAACAGCCCACCACCACCACTTTAGCCTCCGGGGAGTACTTCAGCGCCCGGCGTACAATCTGCCGGCATTTTTTATCCGCAAAGTCGGTCACAGAGCAGGTGTTGATCACGTAGATGTCAGCGCCGTCCTTAAAGCCCACTTCCGAATACCCCGCCTCCCCGAACAATCGCCCGATAGAGGAAGTCTCCGAGTAGTTGAGCTTACAGCCCAGGGTGTAAAATGCGACGCTGCGTGGTGTAGCCATGTTAACTGCTTGATTGTGTGTTTGGTAAAGCGCCGCAAAGTTACGCATACTTATCCGATTCGTCAAGCGGCTTTAAATCATGGGATTGAACCGCAGCGCATTTATGGCGTTACCTGATTTTTACTTTCGAACTCAGGCTTGGGCAAAGCGGCAATTTTAGCCTATTTTTGCCCCGCAAAACGAACGATAGAGATATGAGCAAGCAATTTTATGAGCTGCCGGTACGGGAAGTACGCTCCGAAACAGCAGATGCTGTGACCCTGGTTTTTGAGGTTCCGGAAGACCTGCAGTCTGCTTTTCAGTATAAACAAGGGCAGTACCTGACCCTCCGCTTCGACATCAATGGCCAGGAAGAGCGCCGCTCCTACTCTATGTGCAGCAGCCCCGTAGAGCAGGATCTTGCCGTGACGGTAAAGCGGGTGGAAAACGGCAAGGTGTCCACCCACATCAATCAGCAAATTAAGGCCGGGGACAAAATCTCCGTTATGCCTGCCGATGGCCGGTTCTACACCGAGCTGGATGCCGATCAGCGCAAGGATTATTACCTATTCGGTGCCGGTAGCGGCATTACACCACTCATGTCTATCCTCAAAACGATATTGGAGGAGGAGCCTCAGAGCGCTGTTTACCTGCTGTATGGCAACCGCAATGAGGAGTCGATCATCTTCAGGGATGCCCTCGATGGCTTGCAGCGCAAGTACGAGGGGCAGCTGTTCGTGGAGCACATCCTGAGCCAGCCCAAACGGGAAAAGGCAGGAGGCGCGCTCGGCTTTCTCAAGAAGAGCAAAGTGGCATGGGAAGGCCGTACCGGCCGCATTGACCCTGCGCAGGTGCAGTGGTTCCTTGGCAAGCACAAAAAGCGTAGCCAAACCGCTGAATATTTCATCTGCGGCCCTGGCGATATGATTGACACTGTGGAAGGTGCGCTCCTTGGGCAGGGCATCAACAGCAAAGCCATTCACACCGAACGCTTTACCAGCGGTCAACCTGCTGCTGACGGCACCAAGGCGGCTGGCCTAGATGGTGCAAAAGTCAAGGTGCACCTCGATGGCTCCGAAATGGAAGTGACCGTGAAATCCGGCAAAACCATCCTGGACACGCTCCTGGCCGAAAAGCTGGACCCGCCTTACTCCTGTACTTCCGGCGCCTGCTCTACCTGCATGGCCAAAGTGCTGAAAGGCTCCGTTGAAATGGACGCTTGTTTCGCGCTGGACGATGAAGAGGTGGCGGATGGTTTCATCCTGACCTGTCAGGCGCATCCTACCACTGATGAGGTGGAAATCACCTATGACGTTTAACCTTTGGCAATCCGGGGTGATATTGGTAGCTTTGGACAATTGAATTTCTCCTGATCTTTATTGTCAAAACGCCTGACCAATGAATCCCCAAGCTATCCTGGAGCAGATTGATCTGTTTAAAGACAGCGTCGCTACTGCGGCAGACAACCGGCAGCTCAGCCGGCTATCTGAACGGCTCACTGCTTTGCTCAATGCTCACTTCCCTGATGCGACGGAAACGCAGATTGCAATTTTGCTGACTGGCGAAATGCACGAACTTCGGCACCGGGAAATGAAGGGAGTGATTTCTGATGCAGAGCGTCGCCTGGTCCGCAATCAATGGGTGGACAAGTTTCTCAACCTGCTCGGAGATGCAAAGGGGATGGTTGCCAATGGCGGTACGGATGCTCAATCTGATCCTACTGATCAGCCTAAGGCAACGGCTGTGCCACTCAAGCTTTTCCTTTCTTACGCCGAAGCGGATCAGGAGCTTAAAAACCGGCTCGATAATCACCTGACGGCACTCAAACGCGGAAACCTGATTGATCTGTGGAGCGATGAGCAGGTGCTGGCTGGCCACGACTGGGGCGCAGAAGCCAAACGTAATATTCAGGATGCTGATATTGTGCTGCTGCTTGTAAGCGCGAGTTTCATCGCTTCAGAGCACATCTGGAAGTCTGAAGTGGAGAAAGCCATGGCGCGCCGGTCACAGGGCGTGATTGTCGTGCCCGTAGCGCTCAAGCCTGTGGATTGGGAAGGGCTGCCTTTTGCCGGCCTTCAGGGGCTGCCACGCTCCGGCAAGCCCGTTACGACCTATGATGACCTTGACCTTGGCCTGCTGGAGGTCGCAAGGGGCGTGCGGGAGGTGGTCGAGTATGTCCACCGGCAAAATGCATAGTCTTATTAACTTAGGTTAATCTCCCCACGATAAGCCAAACCGCAGCGCGATATTCACGAAAGGCGAAGAGAAATCGCTGGAGCTGTATTCAGGGATGTCATCGTAGGTGACGAACCGGTAGCCGGCTTCCAGGCCAATCCGGAACCACTGTGTAGCGTTCAGTTCCAAACCTGCCGAAGGCTTCAGGACGTAAACCGGGTCATCATCAATGCCTTCCACCGTGGCTTTGCCGCCACCGGCAAATAATCCGAAACGTGGATGTAATAAGCGGGTTGAGTTGGGCGCATAGGCCAGTTGCAAGCCATCGTAGTAGAGGTCAAGCCGGCGATTGTCGGGACCGGTGACGGGCTCCTGCCGGAAGCTGTTGCGGGCATACCCGATGTAGAGCGACCGGCTGACTTCAATGCCGATGCTGAAGCCCCTGCCATAAGCATATTCCTCTTCAAAGAAACTGTAGTTGTGGTCTATGCTGGCCCAAATGCCGGAAATCCGGATGTCTGAACTATTGAATAGGGTTTCCTCTTTTTGAGCAGATACGCTCAGGGCAGCGAATAAAAACAGTGGGGCAAGTAAGTGGGTGAGTTTCATAATTTGTCGGTGTTTGATTTCGACTTCAAATAAAAGAGAAAATCGCCCGCCATGCCTGTTTTTAACCACCTTTAACCTGCTTTAGCATTTGGTTAAGACTATGTTTGAGCAGGTTCTGTTAAAACAAGTAGCAACCACGAATGGTAATATTGCGCCCGATCCAGGGCACGAGGGTCTGATCGTTGGCTTCCGCCAGTTCTTCGCTGTAAGGGGAGTTGAGCCAGCGGGACCAGCGAATGTCCATCACCCAGTTTTCGGTGAAGTAGAAAGAGCCCCCCAGGATCACAGAAAAGACATCCTGAGATATAGGGTGCCTCTCGGTACCGTCCTCCCCCGTCACTTCTGTAACCGTATAGTTGATGATGTTGCCGTAGGAGCCGCCAGCAGTAAGCTGCAGCTTCCAGTCGCGGAAATGCACCAGCACCGGTGCTTCCACCATATTGAATTGAATGTTTTCCACATCCAGCTCTGAACTGGGAGCATCAAACCTGCTTTGCCGGGCGCCCTGCTGAGAAAAGAGCAGCTCGATGCCCACCTTCCAGCGTTCAGAAAGGACCGCATCCGCCTTGATCCCTCCCTGGAATCCATACTTGTAAAAGCCCAGCAGTTTGTCCCCGTCCACCTGAGAAAGGTTAAGCCCGGCAACCACGCCGGCCTCAAAGCGGCGCTCTGGCCCGCTATCCTGCGCCTGCAGGCTGCAGAACAGGCTCACTGCCACGAGGGTCAACAATAAATTTAAAGGTCTCTTTTGCATAGCACCGATTGAGATTTAAGGCAAAGGTATCAATTGAACGCATTTTGCGCCACTATGGTGTAGTGAAGCCTGCTGTAACTTATGCCAATGCATTGCATTATTGTGTAAAACCCCTATGAAAACTATCCTGTTCGCCATCGTTGCGCTTTTGTGCCTCCGGGTGCAGGCGCAAAACCTGGTGCTCAATCCGGGTTTCGAAACCTTGCAGTCTGCCAAATACCATAATGAGTGCATCTTCTCCCGCAAGACCTACCAATTTAACGAATCGGCTGCGTACTGGAATTCCTTCAACGGGCTTACCCCAGACCTGGTCTCTTATCCGGACTCCGCAGACTGCATCTTCCCCGAGCCCTATGCCGGGGAAAGGATGCTGGGCTTTATCAATTTTTATCCGGCGGCACAAACAGGGTGGCTCAATGACTACCACGAGTTTGTGCAGGGACGGTTGAGCGAGCCACTTGTGGAGGGCGCTATGTATGAGGTTAGCTTTTGGGTCAACCGGCAGGTGGAGGTCCCTTTGCAGCACCTCAAGACCTTACCGCGTACGGAGTTTACGGTACCACCCGTGCCGGTAGCGAGCAACAATATCGGCATTGCCTTCCTGCGCAGCCCGGCTGACCCCAATGAGTTTTTTGATCAGTCTGTACGGCAGTTCAACATCCGGCCTCACTTCAACATAGATACTATTGTGGGGGACAGTGCCCTGATGTGGATACAGGTTAAGGGCATGTTCAGGGCACCATTTGCTACCCGCCACTTCGTACTCGGTAACTTCTTCAAAGATGCTCAAACGGAGGTCAACTTTGAACCCTCCCCCTACGTCGTTTTCCCAGTGCGCATCGCCTACTACTGCCTCGATGAAGTCTATATCGGCCCGGCACGTTCGGACCTGGAGGAAACGCTTACGCAAACCGGGCGGTACACTTTTCAATCCGTGCATTTCCCAACCGCGAGCGCGGAGCTGCAGCCCGAAGCTTTTCCCGAGCTGGACCAGCTATCGGCTTACCTGCTGAGCCACCCGGAGGTACAGGCTGAAATTGCCGGCCATACGGATGATGTGGGGCAGGCCGCTGACAATCAGGAGCTTTCAGAGCGCCGTGCCGGTGCGGTCCGGCAGTATCTCATTGATCAGGGCGTAGCTGCGGGCCGGATCACTCATCAGGGTTACGGGGAAAGCCGGCCTGTAGCCGAAAACGACACGGAAGAAGGGCGGCAGCAAAACCGCCGGGTAGAGTGTGTGCTGAAATAGTTATTTTAGCGCCAAAGCCATCGTATATGTTCAAGTATACCCGCCATAGCCTGAAGAAGCTGGAGACGCTGTTCGAAGAAATCGACTTCACCATCCGTTATGAGAAAGGGAACTTCACCTCGGGCTATGCCATTGTGGAGGACCGAAATATTATTGTGATCAATAAATTCTACGATGTGGAGGGGCGCATCAATGTGCTGCTCGATATCCTGGGGCAGACCGAAGTGCCATTGGACGCATTAGGCGAGAAATCCCTGAAGCTGTACAAACAACTGGAGAAAAACGAACTGATCGCTGATGAGGAGGAAGAATGATTGTTGGCTGCCCGGTGAGCAACCAACAATCGTCCGGGAATTTAGATTATCCCTTGGGGCGGTCGTACTGACAGCAGGCGTGCAGGTTGGCATACACCTCATCCGGCGCGCGGTGCGTGTCTGAGTCGTACCCTGCTGCAGCTACCTTGGCTTTGATGTCACCCTCTGATACCTTCTCTGCTTCGTAAGCTACAGACAACATACCCGATTTGACATCCCATTCCGCAGAGTGGATGCCTTCCACCTCGTTCAGAGCGCCCTCAATCGTACGCTTGCACATGCCACAGTTGCCGTAGATGCGGATGGAAGCGGTAGTTGCGTTGGCATCGCTGCTCACTTTTTTAGCAGCGCTGCCGGCTGATTTGGCACAGGATTTCCCCTGCTCACCCTTGGCGCAGCAGGCTTTAGCTGCACTTGCTGTTTTATCGCAGCTCGCTTTTTCAGCTTTGGTGCAGCTGGTCTTTTCCTTGCCGCTGCAACAGGCTTTGGCTGACTGTGCCTGTACGGACATAGAGCCCAGGAAGAGGAAAGCCAGCATCATCATTAATGGTTTCATGGTCATTTCTTGTTTCGTTCATGAATAAATCCGCCTAAAGATAAAGACTTTTGTCATTTCTCTATCATTTGCGGGGCCCGCAGGTCATTGAGCTTGCCAAAAAAACTTTCGTTGTGGCCGCGCTAAGCCACCAGCATCGCCGCACCAAACACGCCGGCACTATCGCCCAACTCCGGCGCCAGGAATTGCGTGTCGAGCCGGTGGTTGAAGACGTGCTTTTTGACCGATTCCACACCTTCTGTATATAAGTCAGGAATGTTGCCGAGGCCACCGCCCAGTACGATCACATCCGGATCGAGGGTATTGATGACGGAAGCCATGCCTTTGCCGAAGAAGTGCAGGAGGCGGTCGAGGGTTGCCCTGGCATGCTCATCGGTATCCACACGCTGCAAGATGTTTTTGAGTTTATCTTTTTGGCCCGACTGGCTTTCGTAGAACCGCTGTAGCGCTGGCCCGGAGATAATGGTTTCCACACAGCCTGTCTGCCCGCAGTAACACTCGCCGCCTGAGAAGTCCAGGAAGTTGTGGCCCCACTCTCCGGCGATGCCCTGCCGGCCGTTGCGCACCTGCCCGTTGATGACCAGGCCACCGCCCACGCCGGTGCCCATGATGACACCGAAGACCACCTGCGCGTCCGGGGCTTCGCGGGGCACTTTGCCCAGGCGGGCTTCTGCGACAGCAAAGCAATTGGCATCATTGGCCATTTGAACGGGTAATCCGAGCGCTTTTTCTAAGTCTTGTTTTAGGGGCTGCCCGTTCAGGGCGGTGGTGTTCGCGTTCTTCATCAGCCTGGTGATGGGGTCGAGGGTACCGGGAGTGCCAATGCCGATGCGCTCTGGCTCTGCGCCGCTGTCTTCCCGAAGCAAATCCACCACTTTGCCAATCTGTCCGATGATGTGCTCGTAGCCTTTTTCCTTTTCGGTGGGAATGCGCAGCCGGGAGCGCACTTTCAGCGGTTGAATGCTTTCGATGATCGCACCTTCGATTTTGGTGCCGCCGAGGTCGATGCCCCAGAGGAGTTGGTTTTCCATGGATTCGTTTTGTTTTGCTGGACAAAATTAGGTTTTCGCGGGGATTATTGAGTATTGCCAGGGTAGAGATTTGGGGTGCCAAATAAGCGGGGAAGTTGTTACATTGTAGTGTTAACAGCCCGCACCGCTATAATTCCCTATCTCTTCGCAAACTATTAACCGTCATCAGCAAAAAATCCAGCGCCTGCCCGTAGTCCAGGCTTTCGTAATCGAGCCCTAGTATGCGGATATTGTGGTAGTACAACTGCCGGTTGATGTAGTAGTTCTTCTCCGACTCAATGGCTATTGTTTGGTTGCCCAGCTTTTCCAGCAGGAACCACTTCTCCAATAAACGGGCAGTCCTGCCATTGCCATCTTGCATGGGATGGATTTTCACAAACACCAGGTGTAGCATGGCTGCGTAGTAAAAAACCTCCAGGGGCTCAAGGTCAGAGGAGTGCAAAGCTTCAAGGTCCTCGAAAAAAAGAGCTATTTCGGCAAGCACCTGCTCAGGCGCGCAAGCCACATACTCAATGCGGTCTGCCTCATTGAGTACAAACATAGGGTTGGTCCGGATAAGCCCACGCTGGCTCTTAGGTAAAAGGTGCCGGCTGAGTATACGGTGGGCTTCCAGCAGATTGGGCTTTGTGAGGGGGTGTCGGAGCATATAATCGTAAGCGCGGAATAAATCGTCCGCCCGCCTTGTGTAGTCCGGCTGGTATTTAACCTGCATGAACTTGTATTTGAAATAGCTGTCGAAGTCTACCTCCTCCCCCTCAATCTTCGAGGAATAGACACTGGAAACGGCATGGTAGAACCTGAAGTAATCCGCAGGCAGCGGTTCTTCAGACTTTTCAGAAAGCGCTGTCATGGGGTCAAAGTCCACCGCATTCCTGAAAGCACTCAGTAAGCTGTTATCTATGATTTTCATACACGAGTTCCTGATTTCGCTTAAAACTACAACTTTTCTTACACCCGTTCCCGCCTTCACAACGGTCGCCTGCCTACAAAATCCGCTTATTTCTTACCTTTGACCTGACGAATTACGAACGACAGATTTAGCAACGATATATGACAGAAGGCGCTTCTTCCAGCGGCCATGCCCCCTCGAATGGCACCCAACTGCGGCTACAGCTTCAAACCCCGGCTGAGGAACACGGCCGGCCGGTCTTCGTATCCGGTAACTTCAATGGCTGGCGCACCGGCAGCGGGGCATATCAGATGGAGCAAACGGGCCCCGGCTACTATGAGCTCAACTTCCCGGCTGGCGAATGGCTGCCCGAGCAGCTCGAATACAAATACCACCGCGGTGACTGGGATCAGGTGGAGCTGGACCGCTTTGGCAATACCCGGCCCAACCGGAGCATCAATATCCGGGAGCACAATACGCAGTCCGACAGCGTAGACCGGTGGCTGGTGGACGGGCTGGCTTACAATCCGGCTTATCTGCCCAAAATTGAAATCCTGACGGAGGACTTCAAAATCCCGAAGCTTATCAAAACCCGGCGGATCGCGGCCCTGCTGCCGCACGATTACCACGAAACCGATAAACGGTATCCGGTGCTCTACCTGCAGGACGGGCAAAACCTCTTCGACGACTATGCCCCCTTTGGCAGTTGGGGAGTAGACAAGAAGCTGGCACTAATGAAAGAGCAAGGCTTTGGCGATATCATCATCGTAGCCATCGACCATGCTGAGAAAGACCGCATCACGGAGTTTACGCCTTCCTACCGCACCCAACTGGGCGCAGGAAGCGGCAAGAAGTACCTCCGGGTACTGGCCGACCGCCTTAAGCCTTATGTAGACGAACACTTCCGTACCCTGCCCGGCCGTGAAACCACCGGTATCGGGGGGAGCTCAATGGGCGGGCTGATCAGCATTTATGCGGGGCTGATTTATCCGGAAGTGTACGGCAAGCTCATGATCTTTTCCCCTTCCCTGTGGGTGAGCCCCAATATCCCCTTCCGGGTAATGAACCTCAATGACCCGCACGATATGGACATCTACATCTATGCCGGCGAAGGCGAAAGCAAAAATATGGTGCCCAACATCCACCGGTTTATGCAAGCCGCACAGGAGCAGGGCGACGCCTCCTTTAACTTTGAGCTCTCACTCGATCCCGATGGAGCGCACAATGAAGCCCGTTGGGGGCAGGAATTCCCCCGCGCTGCGGAGTGGCTCTTTTTCAACCAACCTCCAAAAACATCCTGAAAACATGATTATCCACCTAAAGCATGAACCTTTATCAGTAGAGCGCGCTTTGACCGCAGCACGGGGAGAAGTACCCCTCAAAATAGTGTTGCCGCTGGCCGCAGGCCCTCATCTGGAGCAGGCCCTGCAGGCTATTGCCGGCTTCTGGAATACGTCTGCCAAAGACCTTCAGGAGCGCTTCAAAGGCGAGGCCGGGGAGCAAATCAGTTATTTCGCCAATCAGTATGACTGGTACCTGCTTGGGCTTGGCGAGGAGCCCTCTTATGCCGATACCCTGAAAACGGTACGGTCCTTTGCCCATAAACATAAGCGGAAGCTGTCTGCACATATGGGCATCAGCTTTCTGCATCAACCGGTAGCCAACCTGACCGTACTCGCAGAAGCTGCTGTGAGCGGATTGCTATTGAGCACACTGCCCACCGGTACTTACCGTCAGGAAGCTGAGGCGCCTCACCCTTTTGCTACGGACGATGCTCAGCTTACTCTTTTCCTGCCCGAAACACAGGCTGAAGCGGGCCGCCAAGCCGCCGAAAGAGCCCTGCACCTTTCTGAAGCCCAACTGGCAATCATTGGGCTGGTCAATGCGCCCAGCAACAAGAAAACGCCGGCTATGCTGGCCGACTGGGCGGTGCGGTCCGGGCGCAAGCATGGCTATAAGGTCACGGTATTTGACAAGCCGGCTATTGAGGAGTTGGGTTTGCATGCTTTGCTGGCGGTGAACCGGGGCAGTGAGGAGCCTCCCCGCTTCATTGTGATGGAATATCAGCCCAGGGATACCGCCGGGCCGCTGCCTAAAGTCGGGCTGGTCGGCAAAGGCGTTACCTTTGATACCGGGGGCGTTTCCATCAAGCCTTCCACCAATATGCACTACATGAAGAGCGATATGGGTGGGGCAGCAGCCGTGTTTGGCACCATGGAAGCCGCCGCCCGCCTGCAACTCCCGGTGCACCTGATCGGCATCGTGCCCACCACTGACAACTGCGTGGATGCCAATGCCATCAAGCCAGGCGATGTGATTGATTCCTATAGCGGCAAGACCATCGAGGTGATTGACACCGATGCCGAAGGGCGCCTGATTTTATCGGATGGCATCGCTTATATGCTCCGGCATTTTACCCCTGATACCCTCATTGACCTGGCCACATTGACGGGCAGTGCGGTGCGCACCTTCGGGTACCACGCCGCCGCCCTGTTTACCAATAATCCGGAGCTGGAGCAGCACCTGAAAAGTGCAAGCGAGGCGACCGGAGAACGCCTTTGGCCACTGCCGCTCTGGGAGGTCTACGAAGAAGACCTGAAATCGGATGTAGCCGATGTGCGCAACTTCAGCGGCCGCCCGATGGCGGGCGCAATCAATGCAGCCAAGTTCCTGGAATTCTTTACGGAGCAACACCCCCGCTGGGCCCACCTCGATATCGCCGGGGTTGCTTTCGGGGATTCAGAATTTACCGTGCAGAAGAGTGCCACCGGCTATGGTGTGCGGCTGCTGATTAACTTTTTGGAACAACTCAAAAACGCATAAACCCATCGCAGCCACAGGGCTCCGAGCAACCTAAATACCATGATGCGACCACTGACTTTCCTCTGCGTCACCTGCTATCACAAAGGGCAGGACTTTCTGAGTGCCTGCAAGGCTGCCGGCAATACCGTTTACCTGCTTACAGCCAAAAACCTGGAGCATGCCGATTGGCCCCGCCACGCTATCGACGAGTTTTTCTATATGGATTCCGATGAGAATACGCCGGAGAACTTCGCCAATCTGGAACAGGGGCTGGCCTGGCTGATGCGCAGCAAGAAAATCGACCGCATCGTGGCCCTCGATGATTTTGATGTGGAAAAAGCGGCTTTTCTGCGCGAGACGTTCCGGGTGCCGGGTATGGGGCAGACTACTGCCCGCTACTTCCGCGATAAGCTGGCGATGCGCATGAAAGCTGCAGAAGCTGGCATTCCGGTGCCGCCCTTTTCACCCCTCTTCAATGATGAGGAGATCACGCATTATGCGACCACGGTGCCTGGCCCCTGGGTCGTCAAGCCGCGGGCAGAAGCCTCCGCTACCGGTATCAAAAAGGTGCATACGCTGGAAGAGCTCTGGCAGGTGGTCCACAGCCTGGGTGACAAACGCCACGGGTACCTGGTGGAGCAGTTCAAGCCCGGCGCCGTTTACCACGCCGATGCCATCACGGTAGATGGGAAAGTCGATTTTTGTCGGGTCTCCAAATACCTGAATACGCCCTTTGAGGTGGCACACGGGGGCGGTATTTTCCGCTCGGCTACTCTGCCTCTGGGCAGCGAAGACGACAAGGCAGTGCAGGAGCTGCACGCAAAAGTGATGGATGCCTTTGGCATGCAGTTTAGCGCCTCCCATACCGAGTTCATCAAGTCGAATGACGAGGGGCAGTTTTACTTTCTGGAAACGAGTTCACGGGTAGGCGGTGCCCACCTGGCAGAGATGGTGGAGTATGCCTCAGGTATCAACCTGTGGGCAGAGTGGGCGCGGCTCGAAACCGCTATGGCCAAAAAGCAGCCTTACGAGGCCCCACAAGCCAAAGAAGATCATGCCGGCATCGTGGTCTCCCTTTCCCGCTTTCAGCACCCCGACAGCTCTGGCTTTGACGATCCGGAAATTGTGTGGCGCCTGCGGAAGAACCACCATATCGGGCTGATTGTACGCTCTTCGGACCTGGACCGGATACATGCCCTGCTGGATGACTACGCCGGGCGCATCCACCGCGATTTTCACGCAAGTGCCCCGGTGCCCGATAAGCCGATGGATTAATGGTGCCTGTTTTGGGCTACCGGTTGTCTAAGTCGAGGATTTGATCAGCCAGCTCTTCCGAGTTGATAATTACCCGGTTGCCCTCCACTACGATAGCACCGTCCTTCAGGTGGCCGCTGTTGAAGTAGAGGTAGATTTTGTCGGCATTGACCTTGTGGTTGTAAAATTGGTTGAGGGTCTTCTTATCGAAGCGGAACTCCTTGTCCATTTCTACCTGATGGTCTTGCAGGTACTGCTGTGCCGGGTTTTCGTTCTTGTAAAACTCCTGCTCGAATTCTTCGATGTTGATAACTTTCTGTGGGCTGCTGTTGGCGAACTGCAGCACCTTTTCGTGGAACTGTTGCTGCGGCATGGCTTCTCCGGTTTCTTCATCGACGGGCATGGGCAGCTCATTGACCATTTCCAGGAACGTATGGGTCAGGTCCCGGCTGCTTTCCGGCCGCTCCAGCCCGATCCACTGAATGAAGTACTCGGAAATGGCTTTTTGGCTCTTGGCATGCTTGATCAGCTCCACACAACGCCCCTCTCCGGCCTGAAATTTACCAACAAGAATACGGCAGGCCATAGCCAGCTTTTCGGTATTGAGGTAGGTGACGGTATTGAGCGCAAAAGCTTCGGCCTCTTCTTTTTTGGAAAACACCACGCCTTCCGTATCCCGCACCAGAAAAATGCCCATTACCCGCTGATTGGTCAGCTCTTCGGTGTAGTCGATATAGACGAGGTAACCGCCCTTGGCACCCAGCACGCCCTGTAGGGTCAGCTGCAGGGCATTCATCGTTTCTCGGGAGAAGGAAAGAAAAGCTTCCTCCGTCATGCCGCTATCCACAAAAACCTGGAAGTAGCCCGGGAACAAGGCGTCTTCCGGGGAGCTGAGGTAGCCCTGCAGGGTGTCCTCCTTGCGTACGAAGGTGTCGTGCAGCTTGTCAGAAAGCGCCTGTGCCCGTTCTTCAACCGGCAGGCAGTACTGACTCAGAAAAACCTTTGCGCCGCTTTCGTCGGCTTCCTTTTGCAATTCGTGAATGGCGATATGGTGGATAACGGTAGACATCCGGTGTTTTTTGCCAAAGGTAGGAATATTTTGAGTGTGTCGTAAGCCTGAGATTGGGGTGGTGTTCCTAATAAATTGCACTTTTTCCTGGATAAGCTGGAGCAGAGCGGGAAGCTCTACCCCAGCAGTCATAGGGCTTAAATGCAGAGGGGTGCCTTTGTGTTTTGTGCAATTTGTTATACATACATTGGGGTGTGGGCTGACCTGAGCAGCAAAAGGCTTTAATTATTGAAGAATGCCCGCTGCTCTGCTAACTTTACAGCAAAAAGCACCTGTGAAAGCATTAAAAATCATCGGTATACTACTCGCCGGGCTCCTGGCACTTTACCTGTTGGGGCCCAAACCTGCCCCGCCTCAGCTAAAGGCACAGCTGCCCATTCTCACGACTGCCATCGCCGCACTTGGTGACAGCATCGCCACCGCAGAGCAGGCCGTGCCCAACCTGAAGCCCAATAACGAGGCCCGCATCATCTGGGCGGACAGCCTGCCCCGGCAGACCGAATACGCATTGGTGTATTTGCCAGGCTTTACCGCCACTTACGTGGAAGGCGAGCCAATCCACCGGGAATTCGCAGCTCGTTACGGGTGCAATCTCTACGTTGCCCGGTGGCGCGACCACGGGCTGGAGGTGGAGGACAAACTCTTGCATTACCACCCGGACTCTGTGCTGGAAACTGCCGCCCACGCCCTTGCCATCGGCCACCGGATTGGAAAGAAGGTCATACTCATGAGTACCTCTACGGGAGGGACATTGTCTATATTGCTGGCTGCGCAGTACCCGGAGCTGGTGGATGGCATCATTGCCTACTCGCCCAACATCCGCATCAAATCAGAAAGCGCAAAGGTGCTGACGATGCCCTGGGGGCTGCAAATTGCCCGGCAAATGGTTGGAGGCACCCACCGGAGCTTTGAAGCGGAAGCGGAATTCAAAAAATACTGGTACAACCGCTACCGGCTGGAAGGGCTGGTGCAGCTGCAAAACCTGGTGGCGCATGGCATGGTGCCCGAAACCTTTGCTGCCGTCGAAGCCCCCTTCTTCCTGGGCTACTACTTCAAAAATGACAGCATACAGGATCAGGTGGTTTCGGTGCCAGCTATGCTGGATATGTACGATCAGTTGAGCACGCCGGAGCCGCTAAAGAGGAAAGTAGCTTTTCCAGACGTTGACAATCACGCCCTGGCTTCCTATGTTGGGTCGAAGGACCTGGAGCAGGTCCGGCAGGAGACCTTCCGGTTTGCGGAAGAAATACTGGGGCTTGAGCCCGTGCCAAAGCAGGTTGAAGCTCCCGTGAAAACCGCTTCAGACTAGAACCGAATGCAAGGATATTTGTCTTTTTTAGTATTCCAAAACCTAAAACCAACGACTATGCGCCTGACCTACATCTTACTGGCCTTTTCCCTTTTCCAACTGCTGAGCTGTAGCACAGCGTCTGAGACTACAGAGGCAGAGGCTACCCATGACGACTTTGCCATCATGGCTTACTACGTAGCGAACGACCGGTTCCCACCGGGCGATTTGCCCCTCGATAAGCTCACCCACATCATCTATTCCTTCAGCAATATTGTGGACGGGGAGATGGCTTTTACGAACCCGGGGCACGATTCGCTCATGCGCGTCCTGGTCGCGCAGCGGGAAAAACACCCCGACCTTAAAGTCATGATTGCCTGCGGGGGCTGGGGCGCCGATGGGTTTTCGGATGCCGCATCTACGGCAGGCACCCGGGATACTTTCATCCGCAGCACCATTGAATTTCTGAAGCGCTATGACCTGGATGGCCTGGATATGGACTGGGAATACCCGGCGATCCCGGCAGCAGGTACAAGGGCCCGCCCGGAAGACAAACAAAACTTCACCCTGCTGATGAAAGGCCTGCGGGAAGCGATGGATACACTGGACCGCCCACAAACCCTGACTTTTGCCTCGGCAGGCTGGGAGCGATACTACTACAATGTGGAGACCGTGGAGGTGATGAAGTATGCCGACTACATGAATATCATGACCTACGATCAGGTGGGCGGCCGTTCACCGGTTACCGGGCACCACACACCTCTGGGGCTGATTGAGGAGTCTGATTTAGAGGGGCTGCCTATCCTTGATACGGTAGCTAAACGGCGGGAAGAAAGGCCGGAAGCGGAGTACGACTGGGCACCGCGTTCGGCTAAGCGCATTGTGAATTACGTGAAAGGGCTGGGGGTAGACCCTAAGCAGCTCGTTATTGGCGGCGCATTCTACGGAAGAGCCTGGAAAGGCGTCCCGGCAGTCAACAACGGGCTCTACCAACCTAATAAAGGCGTGCATACCGGTTGGCTCGATTACGGTGCTATCCGGGCGGACTATGAAGATAAGAATGGCTTTACCCGGCACTGGGATTCCATCGCCCTGGCGCCTTACCTGTTCAATCCAACGGATAGCATATTTATTTCCTACGACGACCCGGAGTCGGTAGCGCTTAAAACGGACTATGTGCAGGAAGAAGGGCTGGGCGGCATTATGTTTTGGCAGTTAAGCAATGACACCCGTGAGGCTGGCAGCCTCCTGGATGCCATTTGGGCTGCAGCTCAGGATTAACCCTAGCTGGCCACACCAAATATAGCAAGCACAACAAGCGCCCCCACAAATATCCAGAAAAATACGCCGAAGAGGGCGATGGCGGTCGTATCCTGTTTAGGGACATCGGGGTCTGTTTTCTGTTGCATGGTATTGCCTTTGGACAGCTGTCTTTGGTTGGCCTCTCCTACGGCGCCGAAGAGCAGGACGATGAGCAGGCCTACTACGAGGAGGTCAATCCACGCCACGCCGTACCAGAGCGGACCGATGGGCGTCACCCATATGCTGGCTACCCAGATCGCGAGGGAAAGTACCGCAAACAATGCCCAAAAGCTATTCCAGGGACCGGGCGATTTGGTCAGCCGGGTGAACAAAAGGGAAAGCAGGAACGCAATGGTCAATGCAAAGGCGAGTGAATAGAATCCCATTTTTCATTTGGTTTTGATGGTAGAATGTACCTTTTGAACGAGGCTGAAAATGGGATGTTCGAAGCAGGATCGTTGTTATTGTCTGATTATCAATTTTTTATTCTTTTACGAATACGCCACTGCTCATCCGGTACCGGTGACTGCCAATGGTGATCAGTTGCCCTTCATTGACAGCTTTGAGGGTTTCGATGTCTTCGGAGAGGGTGTGGATGGAGCCTCCCGTAGCCCATGCAATTTGCAGATAGTTCTCGTTGATGCCGTGGTCGAGATTGCCCGCGAGCACGATCCTTACCGGTGTCTGGAGTTGGGGCAGCAATTCCATATCCCGCACATCGCTGTAGTTGTCGGCGATTAGGACGAGCTCGTCTCCTTCGCCCATCATGCGCATGGCTTCGAGTAGGGCTTCGATATCGTTTTCCTCAGATTCGCCTCCGCTTCCACCGTCAGTGGTGGATTGCATGGTCCGGAGCAGTACCGGCATATCAGGTGTTTCGGTAGTATAAAACCCTCCGGTTGCCCCAATGGGCTTTTCCGCTTTCCGGTCGCCATCGTTGAAAAAGAGGTATCGGTTTTGGGCTCCGGGCACGACCGCGAGGGCATGCCAAAGCAGCACTTCGTCCATGTACGGGCGCATACTGCCGGTCAGGTCGGTTACGATGACCTTGCTCGACCATCCCGCCCGGTTGCGGTAAAAAGCGGACTTGATAGACTCGCCAGTCAACTCATAGAAACGTTCGTTTTTAGCAAGTTGCTCCCGTTCTGTAGCGGCTTGTTCGCCCACTTTTTCCAGGATTTGCTCCATGTTTACCCCGGAACCCAGGAGGAACATATAATCATAATCGCCACTCAGCAGTCGGAGGGAATCCCGGGCTGCCGCGATGGAGTCGCGTGCACGGGCGAGTTCATACAGGGAGTCCCTTCTGGCAGCAAGGCGGGCGCGTTCCGCTTCGCGTTTCAGAAAAGCTTCCTTACCGATCGTTTGCAGCGTCAGCCGGAGGGTGCCAAGACGATCATCATTGGGCAGTTCAAAACCGGATACATTCGGAACGAAAGCGGTACTGAGTTGTATGCTGTCGCCCCGGGGCAGCATCAGCAGCGCCTGCCCGTCCGCTCCGGTGGTTGCGGCGAACACCTTTCCACTATTTTGATAATTGAAGTAGATGGCTTCATCCGGCAAGGGCTCCTCTTCGAAATTCTTAACCAGCAGCCTTAATAAGATGCGGCTGCGTATGGGCTGTTGTGTGGGGGGCACTTGCTGAAATACGGTGTCCCCCCGCTCAATTTCGGTGTAGGTCTTAGGCGCATAAAAAAGCGTGTAGCGGCTGCGCACATAGCCGTCATTCAGGGTTTTGACTTCACCAAATGCGGGCTGATCCTTTGCATTCACCTGGTAGGAATTGCCCTTAGGCAGGAGCAACCAGGCTTGCCCTCCGCTGTTGGTTGTCGCCTGATAGACGACTCCCGGTTGCTCCGGGTTGACAAGCCAAAGGGGCATGTCTTTCCAGCTCCGCCCCTGCATGTCCGTCACCTTCAGGCTCACCTGACTGTGGGTGGCCGTGGCCTCAGGAGGCGTGGATGGCTGAATGAGGGTGTCTGCGGGCTGGGTGTATGCCTTGCCCATTAGCAGGATGGACAGGCAGATCAGGAAAAAGTGGCGCATGGTTTCAGGGTTTATTGTCCAAACGCCAATTCTTGGTTTTCAGTATTAGCGCCGGGTCTTTAACCCATACTGCTTCAGGATTTTGCGAGCGAGTGAAGCCTTATGCACCTCATCTGGCCCGTCGTAAATACGGGCGCCCCGTTCCTCCCGGTAGAAGAAGGACAGGATCGTATCATCAGTGATGCCCAGGGCGCCGTGTACCTGCAATGCCCGGTCGACAACGCGCTGCATCACATCCGCCACATAGAATTTGATGGTGGAAATTTCAGTGCTGGCCGCCCGCTGCCCCTCTTCCTGCATTTTGAGCGCTGTATGCAGCACCATGTAGCGGGAGGCATCAATTTGGGCGCGGCTTTCCGCAATCCATGATTGGACCATTTGTTTTTCGCCCAGCATGCGGCCTTCACTTAGTTCGCGGGTAGCCGCCCGGCGGCACATCATGTCGAAGCTGCGCTCGCAAATGCCGATCCAGCGCATGCAGTGGTGGATGCGGCCAGGGCCCAGGCGTTCCTGCGCGAGTTTGAAGCCTTCTCCTTCCCTGCCCAGAAGATTGGAAATGGGGACCCGGAGGTTGTTGAATTTAACCTCAGCGTGGCTATGCCAGCCCTCTCCCGCATGCCCCATGATGGGAATATTACGCACCAATTCAAACCCCGGCAAATCAGTGGGCGCGAGGATCATACTCGCCCGGGCGTAGGGCGATTCCGCCTCCGGATTGGTAATGGCCATGATGATGGTAAAAGAGGCGCCATCAGCTGCTGTGGTAAACCATTTATGCCCATTGATGACGTACTCGTTGCCTTCCCGTACCGCAGTGGTGCCCATACGTACCGGGTTGGAGCCCGCGTAGGCCGGTTCGGTCATGGCAAAGCAGGAACGGATATCTCCGGCAAGAAGAGGGTCGAGGTAACGTTCGCGGATATCCGTACTGCCATACTGTAGCAGCAGCTCAATATTCCCGGCATCCGGCGCCTGACAGTTGAAGGTCAGGTGGCCAAAGGGCGAAGTGCCGAGGAGCTCGCTGAGTTGGGCAAATTCAGTAAGTTTTAGACCGGGGCCGCCTTCTGCTTCGCTTAGTGCAGCATTCCAGGCACCGGTAGCCTGTGCCTTGGGGCGGAGGGTGCGGATTTCCCGTTCCACTTCATAGAAAGGGGTCCGTAGCCACCGTAGCTCGTTGGGATAGATGTGGTCATGCAGGAACTGTTGCACCGGCTCGTAGAGCGCTTGCAGTTTGGGGCTTGCAAAAGTGGCAATCATAAGGCAGTTTGGTTAGGGTGGTTTGCAATGAATTGCCAAGGTAAGAAAAAGGGAAGGTTATTTTTTGATGCGGGCTGGCCAGTCGCTGTGAGTAGTCCCCAGTACATAAATATCGCACCAGCTGCCGTCCCAGGGGTAAACCCTTCGTTTAAGTTTTTCCCACTCCATTGCTCTGGACAAAATTGGTTATAGTTCTTAACTAAGAAACCTCTCCTTAATTATGCTAAAAAAATCAAGTTAAGGCTAAAACGCCTGCGGATGGTCTTGTTCGCCAAGGCTTTTCATCCTTTTGTAAATATCAATGAGTGCTAACTCGCAACCGAGCGAATAAAGCGGCAAAGTCTTGTCAAGGCCAAAGGCGCTTGAAATACGCCAAAGTTGATCATCCTCTTTATACCAGGATTGAACCTTAGGAATGGTTTGCCATACTAACACATACTCCTTAAAGGATGGGATGCTGCGATAAGCTTCAAATTTGTCTGTACTGTCATATTGTTTTGTGCTTTCGGATAGTACCTCAATTATAAGCAGCGGATTTAGCAGCATGGTTTTTCCGGAAAGTTCCTCTTCTCCGCATACTACAGTACAATCGGGATATACGCAACGGTTAAAAGCAGGGATATACACTTGCTGGTCACTGCTGAATACCGCACAGTCTTTATGATTCTTATCCAAAGCGGAATCAATAGCTGTCCCAACGCTGTTAGCTATCTTATTGTGCGCAGGCGAGCCACCCGCCGTGGCAATGACTTCCCCATCCCAGAACTCGTGTTTGGTGGCAGACTGTGCTTCTGCTTCCAGATAGACCTGAAGCGAAGCCGGACGTTTAGCGGACTGCTCTGCAATTGACATACTCACTTGCTTTATAGGTGGCGGTGCCTTAATAGTAGGTTGCTGAAATTTAATGAATATAGGGGGCTCCCAAGTTTTTCACCTTACATCTGATGCACCGCCGAACAGGCATTGACTTTAATTTAAATATACTTTAACTTTGTTCATTATTTTAAGTTGTTCATGTTCCGTGAACATAATACAAAAATGAACACAAATAGACAAGACATACTGGAGAGCGCCTTTGCCAGCTTGCGCAGCGAGTTGGGAAAGAAATTAAATTGGAAGGGTTTTCGTACTCATTCTGAAAACCAGTGGTATGATGCTGTATTTATAGTGGAGGGGAAAAAGGTATATGTAATTGCAAAAAACGAGGTGAGGCCTCATCAGCTTGCTCATTTTCAAACCTTAAAAAAGAAATGGGACAATGTTCTGGTTACGGGGACTTACATTACTCCCAATTCCAAAAAGATACTCAAGGAACAGGGGATAAATTACGTAGATGGAGGAGGGAATATGTTTTTTGAGCTAGATCCTATCTATATTCATCTAGAGGGACGTCGCAATACACCCTACAAGGACAACCAAAAAGATCAGGTGTTTTCCAAAACCGGGGTTAAAATAGTTTTTCAATTCTTGTTGAATCCAAATTTGATCAACGCTACTTACCGGGACATCACAAATTCTACAGGAGCCTCGTTGGGGACCGTGTCTAAGGTTATGAAGGGGCTGAAAGAGGAGGGCTTAGTCATCCAGCTAAACGAAAAGGAATGGATTATCAAAGATTATGACGAATTGCTTCATCGTTGGCGAGGTGGCTATCTGGAAAAATTAAAACCATCATTGTTTGTTAAGCGATATCGCTCTGTCCAACGCGATTTTTATACGGAGTGGAAAAAGCTAGCTCTTACGAGCGAATCACAATGGGGAGGAGAGCCTGCCGCAGATATACTGACTGGCTATTTGAAACCGGAACAGTTTACAGTGTACACCGATGAACCGCAGCAGGATATCATGAAACGGTACAGATGGGTTCCGGATAACGAAGGTGATATTTATTTGTACAGAAGGTTTTGGGAGGAGCTTCCCATCGAAGCCATCGAAAAGGTGGTGCCAGCTCCATTAGTCTATGCCGACCTCATGGACACAGACGACAGCAGGTGCATTGAAACGGCCAAAATCATTTATGAGCAATATTTATCAAAATATAAGTAGTTACGCGTTTGAAGAGCACCGGGAAGCACTTCTAAGTTTGCTGAAGGTGTTTGGTTCACACTCCATACGTTTCTTTTTGATCGGAGCGCAGGCCAAGGACGTACATTTCCTTCGACAGGGGATTAAGCCTTCCCGAAGTACTCAGGATATTGACTTTGCCGTAATGGTGGATTCCATGCAAAAGTATGATGAATTAAAAGCCATACTTGTAGATAATGGGTTTCAAAAAACGAGAGAACCCTATCGATTAGACTGGGAGGAGGGAAAAACCATAATTGACTTACTACCATTTGGGCACATTGAGGAGAACCATACCGTAAATTTTGATCAAAGGCATATTGAATTATCCGTACTTGGGCTCAGAGAGGTAAACACAGAGGTGGAAAAGTTTTATTTTGATGAAAATTCGTCCATTTCTATCCCAATGCCTCCCCTTCATGGGCTATTTCTTCTAAAGCTTCTTTCTTGGAATGAACAGAAACTGACCAGAGAAAAGGATTTACAAGATATCAACCAGATTCTTGAAAGTTATTGGGATTTTATAGAGGAAGAGGCCTATGAACAACATACCGACCTTTTCAATGATGAGTTCGAAATAGATAGAGCAGGGGCTAGGATTCTGGGTAGGCATTTGCAGGTTACAGTTAACAAATCAAAAACGCTGCGTGCCCAAGTTGTAAAAATACTAGAGGAACAAACTGCGCAAACTGGAACTTTGGGACCTATGCTCAAGACGATGGCGCTTGAAAGCGGTAGATCTATCGACGCAGTCAGGAATATGCTGGGCGAAGTGATGATAGGTTTAAAGGAAGTGACCTGAGCTACAACGGTTCTAAAAAGAAAACCCCAGGCAAAACACCCAGGGCCCTCTCTTTTTTTAGTGGTTATGCCCTTCGTGATCGTGGTCATGATCATGCCCATCTTCATGGTGGTGGTCATGCCCGTCCTCGTGCATATGCCCGTCAGTCGGCATGTTCTCATTTTTGACGTAGTCCATACCGCAGACCGGGCACTCTCCCGGCTTATCGCTGCCGCTGCCGTCGCAGTGCATGGGGCAGATGTAGGCAGAGGTGTATTCCGGGCCCTGCTTGGCCGCATCAGCATCCGCTTCCATATGGTCACCCTCGTGCATATGGCCGTCCTCATGCATGTGCTCGGTCTCTTCGGTGGCGGCATTGTCATTGGCGGTGTCTGCATTTCCGCCGCAGGCGCTGAGCAATAGCGAAAGGGCGAATAATGGCAAAATGGTCTTCAGAAAATTCAAGTTTTTCATGTTTTGAATGATTGTGTGCTCCCTGCGGGAGTGGTGAACGAATAGGTTTTTTCTTTTTAAATCAAGCTTCATAATCTGTACCCTGCCACCCTTAAATGAGGGGTCAAAAGGCTACTACAAACCTGGCAGATACTCCATTTTAAGCCATCCAATTTCACTCCGCCGGCAGCGTTTCCTCTACCGTGCCACAGGCCAGCATCTCATCCCCGAAGTAAGGGTTGCGGATCTCCTGCACATCGCTGATCCAGTCTGCACCTTCCCAGTCAAAAGCCATCGGGCAGTGCTGTACGTAGTAGGTCTGCTCCGCTGCTCCGAATGCCTTCACCGTGCTGATAAGGGCCTGGGAAAGGAAATCAAATTGCGTACGCTGTTCGGCGACCGCTTCCGTTTCGGCGACCTGCTTGCTATGGGCCATCAGCGCGCCGCGTTGCTGACGCCAGTATTCCAGGGCCTCACCGGTGATGCCATCGCTGCTGATGCCTTCCACGGCATCCGTAAATGCCTTTGCCTGCACGGCGGCAGTCTCTGCATTGGTGGCTACCAGCGCATCCTTAAGGCGAAGATACGCCTCAATGGCATTGCCCAGCTGCTGTTTGAAAATCTTTGGGGCCGCTGCCCGGTAATTGGGGGCCTCTTTCGCTCCGCCCGCTACTTTAATTTGGATATCGCGGTTCATCATACTCGCCTGATTGTTGAGCTGTGCGGCGGCATCAATAGAGAAATTGCCGTAAGTCACCACCTCCTCGCCTGCTTCCAGCCCGTCTGTTACGCGGTAGCGGTCTCCCTTGGCCTCTCCCAGTTCCAGTTCCCGGTATTGGAAAGTCGGAATATCGGTATCCGGTACTCTGACATACACCACCGAGCGCTCGCCGGTCCAGAGCACGGCAGATTTGGGCACGGTCAGCGCCAGTTGTTCTCCGGTCGTTTCGCCCAGCAGCTCCCCGGTCACCAGCATTTCCGGCTTGAGCTTCCCGTTGGGGTTGCGCACTTCGGTGCGTACCGCCACCACCCGCCGGTCTTTGTCGATGAGTGGGTCAATGAAGGTGACCCTTCCGGAAAAGCGTTGCCCGGGTACGGCAGGCGTGGAAAAAGTAATGCGGTCGCCTACCTCAATTTGCGGCAGGTCTTCCTCATAAGCATCGAAGACGGCCCAGACGGTACTGAGGTTCATCAGGTCAAAGAGCGACTCTCCCTGCGCCACATAGTCTCCAACGGCTACCCGGCGCTGCGTCACCACACCACTTTCGGTAGCGTAAAGCGGGAAGGTCTCCTGTATTTCGCCACTTTCGATGATTTCATTGATCTGCTCCGGTGCAATCTTCCAGTACCGCAGCTTATTGCGGGCGGCTTCCAACAGCCTGGGGTTGACCTCCTGCAGCTTGACAGCTTCCAGGAGTTCCCGCTGCGCTGCGATCAGGTCCGGGGCGTAGAGTTCCGCCAGTTTTTGGCCTTTGTACACCTGCTCGCCGGTGAAGGACACATAGAGCTTTTCGATGCGGCCTGGCACCTGCGCTACCTGGCTTGAGGCCCGGCGCTCATCGGCCTGCACTTTGCCGCTAAGCTGCAGGGTTGTGCCTGCCTCAGTTGCTGATTCTCCCACTATCGTAGTCTGAATATTGGCCAGGCGGGCCGCCTCCCGGGTCATCTCAAAATTGAGCGGGTCATCAGAAGCCATCTCGCTCTGCTGTATCAGGTCCATACCGCAGATGGGGCAGTCGCCCGGCTCGTCCCGGCGGATTTGCGGGTGCATGGAGCAGGTCCAGGTGGTGCCTGCTGCATCGGATGCCCCGGCTTCGTGATGGTGCGCTGTTTCGGGAGCCGCCGCCCCGCCGCCGAAGAGCAGGTAGCCGGCACCCAGCCCCACGAGCAGGGCGATCAGGATGAGGAGGGGAACTTTTATTTGTTGCATGGTATTTTTAATTTAGATCTTAACCTTTGAAAATGATGCTGGAAATTTCTGACCAAATTCTACAAGCCTCTGGTTTGACAGAAGAGGAATTGACCTTGGAGATAGCTGTCGCTTTGTACCAGCGAGAGATATTGTCTTTAGGCAAAGCCGCTGAACTCGCCAACCTCCACCGTTTTGCCTTCCAAGCCGCATTATCTGAGCGCCAGGTGCCCGTAAATTACGGCCCTGAGGATTTGGAGGCTGATATGGCCACTTTAGATCGTGTACTGCCCTCATAGTTTTGCTCTTTCACTTTTATATTAAAAACTTCACCAAGAGCCCCCCGACCAGCCAGGCATAACTCACATAAGCCAAGTACTTCAGCGTTTGCTCCAGCACTTTGCTCTTGGGCGCCATCTCCTTGTGGTGCATCACATCCCTGCGGCGGAAAAAGCCGTGGTAGACCAGCCCTGCGGTCAGCAGCAGAAAGCCGAGGTTGAGGAAGAAAGTATAATCGATTTTAAAGTGTTCCGTTTCGGTGACGCTGACGGCTTTGGGGTCCGGCAGGTAGCCTAGCAAGTCGAAGCCGTAATGCAGCGCCAGGGCCGTGCCGATCAGCGAGCTGAACAGCAAAAACAGGATAAACAGCGACATCCGCCAGCCGTAGTACTTGGCGTTGATGCGCAGCACCGGAAAAACCACCAGATCGCTGAAGATGAAGGCCATCACCCCGGCAAAGCTCACGCCTTTGCTGAAAAGCAGCGCCGCCAGCGGTATGTTGCCCATCGAGCCAATGAAGGTCATAAAAGCTGCCACCGGACCGATAATTACATGCTCCAGCAGGCTGAGGAAGCTGTACTGCGTCACCTCCGGCCCGCTATTGATAAACAGGCTGCGGAAAAAGCTATCCGGCACAAAAGCCGCGACAATGCCTGCGATGGTAAAGCCGATGGTGACATCTTTCCACACCATCTTCCACTCCATCACGTACTGTTTGGCAATCTTCGCCCAGCTTTTGGAAGATCGGATTTTTGACTTCCAGGATTTATCCGAGTCGTCATCTTCTTCCTGTTGTTTCCCGAGGTGCTCCCGCGCATTTTTGATCAGCTTTTTGGGGTTGATGAGCCGGATGATAAGCCAACTGATGGCAATCAGCAAAATGCCGCCTACGTACTCGCCCACCACAAACTGCCAGCCGAGAAAAATGGAGATGATAATGCCCAGCTCGATCACCAGATTGGTGGAAGCCAGCAAAAATGCAATAGCCGCAGAGAAGCTCGCCCCCTTCTGGAAAAGCGATTTGGTCGTCGCCAGTGCCGAGAAGCTGCACGAGCTGCTGATGAAGCCGAAGAAAGTGCCCAGTAGCATACTTTTGGAGCGGGCGTCGCCCATCGTGCGCTGCATGCGCTCTTCGGTCACCAATATCTGTATCAGGCTGCTGAGAAAATAGCCGAGGATGAAGGCCCACAGCGCCATCCAGAAAAACCCGGCGCTGGTGTAGGCGGCATTGCCCCAGTTTTGTAGAAAAGTTTGCATCATTTGGAGTTTTGATCGTGTGAAAAATGGGTTTGGCGGAAGCGCCAACGATTAGGAGTTTTGGGGTGTTTTTTATATTTTGAAAGCGTTAAATCACATTGCTTAAAAGTTGTGTTATGGAGGTCTTGGCAAAAAGTATCACTTACGAGGAATTCAGTAGAATGGAATTTCCTGAAGACGACTCCTATATTTATGAACTTATCAATGGTGAGCTCATGAGAAAGAACGCGCCCTCTGGAGAGCATCAGTACGCTCAATCTGAATTGTTTTACAAAATGATGCACCACGTCTCGGTAAATGGGCTGGGCAGGGTTTTTGCCTCCCCTACAGCCGTACTCCTCACCGAGTACAGTGCTCCCCAGCCTGACCTTGTCTTCCTCAGTAAGGAAAAAATGTCCCTGTTTGATCCACAGTGGGGCATCAAGGGCGCACCGGATATCATGGTAGAAATTGTCTCTCCAACTTCTTACAAGCGCGATCATCTGCTCAAGAAGGAGCTGTATGCAGCGCACGGCATCCCCGAATACTGGATTGTCGACCCTTCCTACCACTCGGTGGAAGTGTTTGTGCTCCAGGATGGGCGGTACGAGCGCCACGCTTTCGGCATTGATGGAGAAACAGTAGGGTCGCATGTCTTATCCGGTTTTGAATTAGAGGTTTCTTCGATTTTTATTGATTCCACAACAACTGATTGATTCTAGCGACTGCCAGGTGCCCCGCCACCACCGCACTTAGCCTTTTCAAGTCATACTCAATCAGCTCGCTTTCCAGCCGTAGCAGTTCATCGAAGCTGCGGCCCTGCGCGCTGTAGGCTTCCTGCAGAATGTCTATGGCAGACTGTGTCAGCCGCCGCTGCCGTGCGTAGAGTTCCAGGCGCAATTGAGCGGTTTCGAAATCAGCGTAGGCCTGGGCGACGGCAGCCTCAAAACGGGCGTTCAAATCCTGCTTCCGGTCTTCCAGGGCAGCGATTTTTAGCTGTTCCTCCCGTTCTTTAGCCTCAAATTTCTCCCGGTAAATGGGCAGGCTCACACTTGCCCGCAGCTGCACGATATCCCGGCCATTGGCATTGAGATTGGCGTCATTGCGCGGCCCGACGAAGATGTAGTCTGCACCCAGCCCAAAGGAAGGCTTGCCATCCAGTTCATTGAGGCGCATGGCCTGCCGGGCGGCCTCCTGCTGCCAGTCGAGCTGCCGCAGCTTCGGATGGGTACGGCGGATGGCAGCAAGCAGGCTGTCTTGCCGAAACGGTAAGCGGGCGGGGGGAAGTTCGCCTGCCATCCGTACATCTGTAGCCGGAGGTCGCTGCAGTAAGCGATTGAGGATAGCCAATGGCTTGAGTGCTTCGCGCTGCAGTATGGCCAACTCCTGCTCCAGCTCTTCCTGACGGATCTGCACCCGCAGCACATCGGCGGTGCTTGCCTTGCCGCTTTCCACTTTGGCTAAAGCCGTAGACTCCAGGGATACTAACAGCGGTAGATTGCGGCGCAGGATTTCCTGCCGTTTTTCTATCGCATAAAGCTGGTAGTACGCTTGTTCCAGCTCGTAGCGCAGTTCCAGAGCGCGGGCGGCGATCTGCTCGTACACTGCTCTGGCTTTGGTGTTTTCCAACTCCGCCCGTCCCGGCAGCGTCCCCGGCCAGGGAAAACCCTGCGTGGCCCCGAGGCGGAGCAGCTGCGGCCCCAGGCGGGTCTCCACCGGCAGCGGAAATCCACCCACGCCTACTTCCGGGTTGGGCAGTTGGCTGACTTGCGGTGCACGCTCCAACGCAGCCTGATACTCCTTCTCCAGCGCCATCAGCTCCGGCTGCCGCAGCAGGGCGCTGTCGATGAGCTCGGGGAGGGGCTGGGCCAAAGCCGGAGCGCTTAGCCCACAGCTCAATACCACAAAAAGTATTTTTTCCCACTTGAAGGGGTAACGAATTTGAATTACCATGGGTTAATTGAATTAAACTGAAGCAATGAAAAAACTGTCCCGCATAAAATTTGATCCTGCCCGGATGGGCGGCAAGCCCTGCCTTCGCGGTACACGGGTGACTGTGGGTACGGTCGTGGGGCTGTTAGCATCCGGTTATACGAAACAGGATATCCTCGCAGCCTACCCGTATCTGGAAACAGAGGACATAACAGAAGCCCTTCAGTACGCTGCGTGGCGAGCGCAGGAAATGGAACCTCCCCTGGCATAAGCTTGCGCTTTATCGGCCTCGTTATTGGATTGGCGTGCTTCCTCATGGCGTGTCGTTTTTCCTATTCCACCGATTCCGCCCCTCCATCCAAAGCGCGTACAATACCGGCACCGTAAACATCGTAATCGCCTGCAGCACCATCCCCCCAAAGGAAGGAATTGCCATCGGCAGCATGATGTCAGCACCCCGGCCGGTGGAGGTCAAAATGGGCAGCAGGGCCAGAATCGTGGTCGCCGTGGTCATCATAGCCGGGCGTACGCGCCGCAGCCCGCCTTCTACTACTGCATCCCGTATACCTTGTATGCTTTCCGGCTCATTGCGTTTGAAACTGTCTTTGAGGAAGGTAGCGACCAACACGCCATCATCGGTTGCGATACCGAAGAGAGCCAGGAAGCCGACCCACACCGCCACGCTAAGGTTGATGGGGCGGATTTGAAACAGCTCCCGCATATCTGTCCCGAACAGGCTGAAGTTGAGGAACCAGTCCGTATCGTACAGCCCTATCATGATGAAGCCGCCGGCAAAGGCAATGAAGACCCCGGTAAAAACCATCAGCGAGATCGCTACCGAGCGGAACTGGAAGTACAAAATGAGGAAGATGATCGCCAGCGAAATGGGCAGTACAATGCTTAGCCGCCGGCTGGCCCGCACTTGCTGCTCGTAATTTCCCGCAAACCGGTAACTGATGGAGGGCGGGACTTCCAGCTCCCCGGCTTCAATCTGCTCCTGCAGGTAAGCTTTGGCATTTTCCACGACTTCTACCTCCGCGTAGCCGTCTTCCCGGTCGAAAAGGACGTAACCGATCAGAAAGCCATCCTCGCTCTTGATGGCCTGCGGCCCGGCTTCGTAGCGGATATCCACCAGCTGCCCGAGCGGGATAGGCTGACCGGTAGCTGTAGGTACGTACACTCGTTTCAGCGCTTCCGGGTCATCGCGCAGCTCGCGGGGGTAGCGCACCCGTATGGCGTAGCGCTCCCGGCCCTCCACGGTGGTGGTCATGGCCATTCCGCCAATAGCGGCCTGAATGTGCTGCTGTACCTGCTCCACTGTGAGCCCGTAGCGGCTGATGGCCTGCCGGTCGATATCGAGCAGCAGGTAGGGCTTGCCGACGATGCGGTCTGCAAACACGGCCGAGGCTTTAACCCCTTCCACCTCTTTGAGCAGCTTTTCCAGTTTCAGGCCGAATGCCTCGATGGTTTCCAGGTCGTTGCCCTGTACCTTGATGCCCATCGGCGCGCGCATGCCCGTTTGCAGCATGACGAGGCGGGTCTCAATCGGCTGCAGCTTGGGCGCGGAGGTGACGCCCGGCAGTTTGGTCACCTGCACAATTTCATTCCAGATATCATCCGGGCTTTTGATTTCATCGCGCCACTGCCGGAAGTAACGGCCACTTTCATCGGGGATCAGTTCGCCAGCCTCATCGCGCACGTATTCACCATCCTCGTAGCGGAAGCGGATGCGCTGCCCGGCTTCGTTGGTCTTGTACTCCGATTTGTAGAGGATGACATTTTCGTACATCGACATGGGTGCGGGGTCGAGTGCGGTATTGGCCCGCCCGGCTTTGCCTACCACTGACTTGACCTCCGGGATAGCCGTAACCGCCATATCGAGCAGCCGCAGGTTTTTGATATTCTCCTGCATGCCGGAGTGTGGCATAGAGGTGGGCATCAGCAGGAAAGCGCCCTCGTCCAGGGCCGGCATGAATTCCTCCCCGGTATTTTGGTATACCCGAAATCCGAGGAAGACCACCAGGCCGACCACCAGGAGGAAGAGCAGCTTGAACCGTAGCAGGAACCGGAGGATAGGCTCGTAGTAGTAGATGACCAGGTGGAAAAACGCGATGAGGGCACCCGCCAAAAGCACTACAAACAGGAAGTTGGTAAAGGTGCTCTTCACCACGCCCAGCGGCATCCATACACTGGCCAGCAGCCAGGTGACAATCAGGGCGTAAAGGATATTCGTAGCCCAGGACGCCCAGCGTGCGGCCCGCTCGCTTGCCCGCTCCTTCAGCCGGTAATTGACCCAGCCGGCCAGCCCGATCAGCAGTAGCGTGGCGCCGTAGAAGGCATGGCCAAAAATAAGGAGGAACAAGCCGCCCAGCACCGCCAGACCATTGGCGATATAGGTGGTGGTCCGGGAGCGCGACTGCGTGGAAAATACACTGTGCGCTACCGCCGGCAGAATGGTAATGGCGACGATGATGGCGGCGATCAGGGCAAAGGTCTTGGTGTAGGCGAGGGGCCGGAACAGCTTGCCCTCCGCTGCTTCCATGGTGAAAACGGGCAGAAAGCTGACCACCGTCGTAGCCACCGCTGTTACAACTGCCGAGGCGACTTCGGTCGTAGCTTTGTAGATGGTCGTCATCAGGGGCTCGCCGGGCGGGGCTTCTTCCATGCGGTTGACCATGCTCTCGACCAGCACAATTCCCATATCCACCATGGTGCCGATGGCGATGGCAATGCCGGACAGCGCCACAATATTGGCATCCACCCCGAAGTAGCGCATGGCGATGAAGCACATCAGCACGGCGACGGGCAGGGACCCAGACACCAGCAGGGAAGAGCGGAGGTTGAGCAGCATCAGTATGATGACGATGATGGTGATGAGCACCTCCAGCTTCAGGGCTTCCTCCAGCGTGCCGATGGTTTCGTTGATGAGCTCGGTACGGTCGTAAAAGGGGATGACTTTCACCTGAGAGGTCGTGCCATCCGCCAGTTGTTTGGAAGGCAGGCCGGGCTCCAGCTCGGCAATCCTGGCCTTCACGTTTTCGATGACCTGCATGGGATTAGCTCCATAGCGGGCGGTCACTACACCGCCTACCGCTTCTGCGCCTGACTTGTCGAGCACGCCACGCCGGGTAGCCGGGCCAAGGCTTACTCTTGCGACATCTCCTATGCGGATCGGCACGTTGTCATTTACCTTGACCACGCTCTGCTCGATGTCCTCAATATTTTCCACGTACCCCAGTCCGCGCACAAAGTACTCCGCCCGGTTAATTTCCATCGTCTGTGCGCCTACATCAATATTGCTACCACGGACCGCGTTCATCACCTGTTGCAGGGTCACACCGTAGGACTTCATCTTGTCCGGGTCGACGTCCACCTGATACTCTTTCACAAACCCGCCTACAGAAGCCACCTCAGACACGCCTTCCGCCGCCGACAGCCCGTAGCGCACGTAGAAGTCCTGAATACTGCGCAGCTCGTGCAGGTCCCAGCCCCCTGTGGCGTTGCCGGCAGAGTCGCGGCCTTCCAGCGTGTACCAGTAAATCTGCCCCAGCGCCGTGGCATCCGGGCCGAGGGTAGGCTGCACGCCCTCCGGCAGGGTATTAGCGGGCAGGGCATTGAGCTTTTCCAGTATGCGGCTGCGGCTCCAATAGAACTCGATCTCTTCATCAAAGATGACGTAGATACTGGAGAAGCCAAACATAGAATTGCTGCGGATGCTCTCCACTCCCGGTATGCCCAGCAGGGCCGTCGTGAGCGGGTAGGTAATCTGATCCTCCACGTCCTCCGGCGAGCGGCCGGGCCACTTGGTGAAGACGATCTGCTGGTTTTCACCAATATCGGGTATGGCGTCCACCGCCACCGGGTCGCGGGGCAATTGGCTGATCCCAAAATCGAAAGGTGCCGTAGCCAGCCCCCAGCCGACAAAGCCGATGAGCAGCAGGTAGGCGACCAGTTTATTGTCGAGGAAAAACTTGATAAAACGATTCAGCATGGAAGGTAACTTTCCGGTGTACAATAGGCGGAGTGCCTTTGCAAAATAGCGAGTTTACACCAGCGGTGCTTACGCAAAAGCGGTCTAAGCATCGGATAGGCATATCAGCTCGCGCGCCGCTGAGCAATCGTCAGCAGCCGGGAAAGCCATTTTTATAACAAGAAGGATTGGGTCAGGACAGGGATATCCCTGGGTAGGAGGGGCGGTTTGTAGTTGAGATAGGGAGCAGGCGAAGCAGTGAAGCCTTCAGCGGGCAGCAGGCTGACGGCATGAGCAAACAGGAAATACTGCAGGCTTGGATTGAGCTCCAGCTCCGCTGCGGTTTGCGTTTGGCGGTCGTGCTCTGCTTCTACCTGCACGGTGTGGTTATCGCAGCAATCGGCTTTTTCCAGTGCCGCCTCCCCTTTTTCCAGCATCATTTTCCGGTGGTGGGGGCAGGTGATTTTGGCAGCAGCCTGTTCGTGGCAGCTCGGCGCTTTGCCCCAGAAGCTGATGGACTTCAGCTCGCCTTTGCAGAAATGCATATCTACCGCAAAGCTCACTGAGGAGGTGAGGAGCAGTAGTGCCATGATCAGGGCGATGGGGCGGTATGTGCGTTGCGGTTGAAGCATTTGCTGTTGACGAATATACAGCTTTTGGGGTGGAAATGTTTGGTATTGATGAAATCGAAGCGATCAATTGCCTTGTGGCAGGGCGTATTCCTGATCAATGGCAGACAGTATCTCTAAAAAGCTAGTGTCTTTACGGTGCGCAAAAAGGGAAAGCTGCAACTTATCGTTGGCATCAAATGGCATATAAAAAACATGAGCTTGATTTGCAGAAAAACGCTGGAGCAGTTTTGGGAAGTCCATTCGCGTGAGTTTTGAAGCTGGACGCAAATAGCTGGTGATCTGCTGCAACAGTTCCGAAGGGTCAAAGCACTCGTTTTTGGGAAGGATAACACCAAACCTAAAATTTGTGTGCAACTGCTGCTCCATAATGTAGCTGATATTGTCTTCGGTACCACGAATGACGGCACCTAGCAGGGAATAATGGTTATTCTCCTCCAATTCTTCTTCCCAGACGTCCGCTTCAGATAGCTGCCCTGCCTGCAATACACCATAAAACATCTTTTTATAGCTGCGCGTACGGCGCTTGCGCTGCGGGCCAGGCTCCAAGTACACCAAGAAGAGTTGATGGCGCTCCATCGTTTTGACAAAAAAATCGGCAAGCAAGGAGGAAAAACCCGCTCTGTCAATGCTCAATGTGCTATAGCGGATGGACGCATACGCTTCTAGCTCCTGACTAGGCAGGGTTTGATACGGGAACTGCTCCTCGCTGACGATGCTGTGTTGGACGTTGATCATTTCTTCCGGTAGTAGTGTTTCTTCAATTTTTCTGTCCGCTTTCCCGGAATTGAAACCTTTCGGTACCTTTTAAGGGTTTTTCTGCCTATGATAGATATGGGCATAGCAACTTTAAGTCTGACAGACGCTCAATATAAGCGCTTTGAGAGAAAAATGCCAGGCTTTCCCCCACTCCCGCATTCTAAAATCTCCATCTTTTCCCCTATTTTGCCCACCCCTGAGGTCGTAGCGCGGCTACCCCAAAGGCTAACAACCGAACCCTATTGCCAGCAAAAACCGTATAAGCAAACACACAGCGCCACGCTCAAAAAGACGAAACATCAGCATGATCAACTTCCGACAAACTGCCAATTTTATCTGGGAAATCGCCGACCTGCTCCGCGGGGACTACAAGCAGAGCGACTACGGCAAGGTGATCCTGCCCCTGACCGTACTCCGGCGACTCGATGGGGTACTGGCACCGACCAAGCAAAAGGTACTCGACTACCTGCCAAAATTGGAAAGCACCAATGTGCAGAATGTCGACCCGATCCTGAATAAGGTGGCCAAGCTCAACTTCCACAACCGCTCCAGGTACGACTTTGAAACGCTGGTAGCGGACGCAGACCATCTTGCCGCCAACCTGCGGCATTACATCAATGGCTTCTCCGAAAATGCGCGGGAGATCATCGAGTACTTTGATTTTGATGTACAGATCGACCGGCTGGAGAAAGCCGACCTGCTGTATCTCGTGGTCAAGCGCTTTCAGGAGGTAGATATGCACCCCGATAACATGAGCAATGTGGAGGCCGGCTACCTGTTTGAAGAACTGATCCGCAAGTTTGCGGAAATCTCCAATGAGACGGCCGGGGAGCACTTTACCCCGCGCGAAGTGATCCGCTTGATGGTCAATCTGCTGTTTATCACCGATAAGGACATCCTGACGCAGGCGGGGATTGTAAAGACCCTCTACGACCCGGCGGGCGGTACCGGCGGTATGCTGACCGTCTCCGATGAGTACGTGCGCGAGCTGAACCCGGACGCTCGCCTGGAACTATTCGGGCAGGAAATCAACCCGGAATCCTACGCCATCTTCAAGGCAGATATGCTGATCAAGGGGCAGAATGCTTCCAACGTCAAATATGGCAACAGCTTTACGGAAGACGGCCTGGAGGGCTATACCTTTGACTACATGCTCTCCAATCCGCCCTTTGGCGTATCATGGAAAAAGGTGCAAAAGCAAATCAAAAAGGAGCACGAAGACCTAGGCTTTGCCGGCCGTTTTGGCGCGGGCCTGCCGAGGGTGAGCGATGGCTCGCTTTTGTTCCTGCAGCACATGATGGCTAAGATGAAACAGACGGAACAGGGCAGCCGCCTCGCCATTGTCTTCAATGGTTCACCGCTTTTTACCGGTAATGCAGGCAGTGGAGAAAGCGAAATCCGGCGCTGGGTGATCGAAAACGACAGGCTGGAAGCGATCATAGCCCTACCCGATCAGCTCTTTTACAATACCGGTATTTCTACCTACATCTGGGTGGTAGACAACCAAAAGCGCCCCGAGCGCAAAGGCAAGGTACAACTGATCGATGCCACCGCTATGTTCAAGAAGATGAGCAAGAGCCTGGGCAACAAGCGGCACGAAATTAGCGAGGAGCAAATCGCGGAAATCACGCGCATCTATGGCGACTTTGAGGAAGGGCCCTATTGCAAAATCTTCGACAATGAAGACTTTGGCTACAGCCGGATTACGGTGGAGCGCCCACAGCGGGACGAAAACGGGGAGATCATCACCGACCGCAGGGGCAACCCCAAAGCGGATAGCTCGCTGCGGGATTACGAAAATGTGCCGCTGAAGGAGGACATTGAGGCCTATTTTGAGCGGGAAGTGCTGCCGCATGTCGAAGACGCCTGGATTGACTTTGACAAAACCAAGGTGGGCTATGAAATCAACTTTACCCGCTACTTTTACGAGTATACGCCGCTGCGGCCGACCGAACAGATAAGGAAGGACATAGAAGAATTGCGCTTGACCATGCACGGGATAACGGAAAAAGCTGTAAATTAAGTTCTTCATTTTACCACAACTAACTGGCTGAAGATGTATATCACAAAAGCAGTACTCAATAAAATCCGGAATATTGATCATCTGGAGATATCCTTCTCTAAGCCAGCGGGATGGCATGTACTCATCGGGGATAATGGAGCTGGAAAATCTACTATTCTTAGGGCAATTGCTTTAGCAATTATCGGACCATATGAGTCTAGTGCCCTTCGTTTGGGACTGCACAGTTTCCTGCGTATGGGGTTTGATGAAGGATCTGTGGAATTGATGGTAAAAAGACATGCTGATCATGATAGATATGCGACAAATTCAGCCCCACTAAAGCGCCCATTTAATGCCGGAATAAAGATTAAAAGAGTAGGCAGCAATGGAAGGAGTACAGCCAAGATTGAAACACTGAGAGAATACAAGCATGCCAAAAACTACATCTGGAGTAGTAAAGAAGGCTGGTTCGCCACCTCTTTTGGTCCATTCCGTCGCTTTACAGGGGGCAATAAAGAATGGGATAAAGTCTACTACGCCAATCCCCGGGCTGGCGCTCATCTCTCTATATTTGGAGAAGATGTAGCCCTGACCGAAAGCCTCGAATGGTTGCGAGAACTCAATTACAAGCGGTTGGAGCAAAATGATGAGGCCACCTTTATTTTGAACAATCTCCGAAACTTCATCAATAAAGGGGAGTTACTACCTCATGGCAGCAAAATCGAAGACGTTTCCTCAGAAGGCGTTTATTTGCTGGATGGCAATGGGCAACAAATTGAAATCACGGAAATGAGCGATGGTTTCCGATCTATACTAAGTCTAACTTTTGAGCTGTTGCGTCAGATGATCTTAACTTATGGTGCAAAAAAAGTATTCAAGGGTTTTGAATCCGATGATTTTACCATTTCCATGCCCGGTGTGGTTATCATTGATGAGATAGATGCACACCTGCATCCCACCTGGCAAGCACGAATTGGGCAATGGTTTACTCGCTGCTTCCCGGAAATACAGTTTATTGTTACCACACATAGCCCCATTATTTGCCGGGCGGCCGACCGTGGCTCTGTATGGCGATTGGCAGCACCTGGTTCTAACGCACAAGCGGAGCAAGTGACAGGCACTGCGCTTAAACGCCTGATTTACGGCAATATACTTGATGCCTATAGTACAGAGATGTTTGGAGAAGGCACTACTAGCTCTCCGGACACCACTCGGATGCTGGAGGAACTGGCGCGGCTCAATAAGAAGTCGATCATCGGAGAGATTTCAGATGAAGAACGGGCACGACGGGAGGAGCTTTTAAGCATACTGCCTACAGAATCGGTGAGCTCATGATACGGTTGCCTGATAAAAGTTTATCAGATGCTACGCTTGCGGCCCTGGCGAACTACCAACAAGAGGTGAATGGGGCGGGCGCGTACGCTGAGCAAGTAGCAAAGGCCAAGGATATCTGGGGTGCCAGACGCCGTAACAGGCCTTTTGATGAAGTCAAAAACGTGCTGACAGAAATGTGCTCCGGTGCCCGCCGTTGTGGGTACTGTGAAGACTCCATGGCAGATGAAGTCGAGCATATCTGGCCTAAAGATTTATATCCAGAACGTACTTTTGTCTGGGAAAACTACCTCTATGCTTGCGGGCCATGCAATGGGCCTAAGAACAATAGGTTTGCTATTTTTCCAGATGCCAACCCCACACAAAAGACGGAGCTTTCACACCCAAATGCGGGACCGGTACAACCACCTTTAGGTCGCCCGGTACTTATTGACCCCAGAGTAGAAGACCCCCTGCAATTCCTCTGGCTCGATGTCACCGGCACTTTTGCTTTCACCCCTGTGGAAGATGATGAGAGCACTATCAGCTGGAAGCGGGCAGATTATACCATTGATGTCTTAAACCTCAACAGCCGGGATGCCCTGATTGAAGCCCGCAGAAACGCCTATGGCAGCTACCGTAGCCGTTTGTTCGAGTACGTGACACGCATGGAAAACAACGAGGATGAAGCTCAGCTGCAAGCCATTGAACAGGAAATAAAGCGGGAAGGGCACCCCACTGTTTGGCGGGAGATGAAACGGCAGCAAGTATTTATCTCAGAGCTTAAAGACCTTTTTGACCGAGCCCCACAGACCCTAAATTGGTAAATATCCTTAAATCAAAACCACATGACCCTTCAGCATAACGATAACCACCCTTTTTCGCCTTACCCGGCATATAAGGATTCGGGGATTGAGTGGATTGGGGAGATTCCAGAGCATTGGGAAATAAAAAAACTAAAGTGGAATATCAAAGTAAATAGTGGAGGAGGAATTGAGTCAGAAGATATTTTGCCGTTAGGAACTTACTCCGTATACGGAGGAAATGGAATTACAGGTTACTCAGAAAATTATAATTATGATGGGGAGATCTTGATTTTAGGCCGGGTAGGAGCATATTGTGGTAGCGTGTATTTAATTTCTGGAAAAAACTGGGTCACTGATAATGCGTTGGTAGTTACTACTGATGGTAACAAGGAGTTTTTATTCTATACGCTTTTACTAATGGACTTAAATAGATTCGCTAGTAAAAATGCTCAACCACTAATTACTGGAACATTAGTTAAAAATCAATTTTTTGCTGCCCCAACTTCAATTGAACAAACCACCATAGCCAACTTCCTGGACCACAAAACCAACCAGATCGACACCGCCATAGACAAGCACCGGCAGCTGATCGAGCTGCTGCGGGAGCACCGCGCCGCCATCATCAACGAAGCGGTGACCAAAGGCCTCAACCCGGATGCGCCCATGAAGGACTCCGGGGTGGAGTGGATTGGGGAGGTGCCGGCGCATTGGGAGGTTACAAAAGTTGGATATTTATTAAGTTTTATAGGCTATGGGTTTACTAATCCTATGCCAACGAAAAGAGAAGGTGTTTTCATGTTGACAGCAAACGATGTGAGAGATGGTTTCATTGATTTTGAGAATGCCCGTAAAACTTCCATAAAAGCATACGAGCAAAATCTCACTGATAAAAGTAGACCAGAGCTAAATGACGTTTTACTAACCAAAGATGGAACATTAGGAAGAGTTGCTATTTGTAATAAAGTGCCAGTTTGCATTAATCAATCAGTTGCTGTACTGAGGGCTAAGAAAAGCCAAATCGTTCCTGAGTTTTTAAGTTTTTTGCTCCGTTCTCATACCTATAATGATAGAATGATTTTCGATGCAGGTGGAACTACGATTAAGCATATTTACATTACGCGACTATCTAAAATGGAGATATGTATTTCACCCAAATTAGATGAGCAGAAGAAAATCGTAAATTTCATCCAATCCGAAACCACCCGCATTGACCGTGAAATCACCCTCGCCCAGCAGGAAATCGACCTGCTGCAAGAATACCGGCAATCCCTGATCGCGGAAGCGGTGACCGGGAAGATTGATGTGCGGGATTATGTATTGGAGGATTGAGGAATGTCCATAAACGGGCAATATTGGGACACGACCGCTTCCTATTGTCCAAAAAAGGCGTATTTTTGGACACGAAGACTTCTAAAGTCCTAAAAACGCTGATTTTTGGACATGACAAATGAGCTGAAGATGACTTATGACCTTCCTCCTCTACCGTTGAAAACCAATGTCGAGACCTTAAAGGTGCTCAAGAAGCTACCAAAAGTGCGGGCAGCACTGGCAGAATTAAAGGGCATTGGGGCCACCATTCCCAATATGGCCATTTTGGTGAATACGTTGACCCTGCAAGAAGCAAAGGATAGTTCGGCGGTGGAAAATATTGTCACTACCCACGATGAGCTGTTTAAGTCAAGCTTGCAGATAAAGACCTTCAAAAGCCTGGCCTCAAAAGAAGTACAGCACTATGCATCCGCGCTGAACAAGGGCTTTGCGATGGTGCAGGAGAACAAACTGATCACCAACCGGGTGGTTTTGGATATACAGCAGGAGTTGGAACAAAATTCAGCAGGCTACAGAAATGTGCCCGGAACGCAGTTGGTCAATGACAGAACTAAAGAAGTAGTGTATACGCCACCCCAAAAGGAGGAAGACATCAGGCACCACATGGATGTGTTGCTGAGGTATATCAATGAAGACGAGCTGGAGGATATCGACCCGCTGGTTAAAATGGCGATCATACACCATCAATTTGAAAGCATTCATCCTTTTTATGACGGCAATGGCCGCACCGGCAGGATTATCAATATTTTGTACCTCGTAGCAAAAGGGCTTTTGGACTATCCAACTCTATACCTCAGCCGCTACGTAAACCAGCATAAAGACCAGTATTATCGGCATTTGCAAGCGGTAAGGCGCACCGGAGAATGGGAGGCTTGGATTCTCTACATGCTGGATGGCGTGGAAAGCATTTCCAGGCAAAGTATTGCCCTGATCAAGGAAATTAAACAGATCATGCAGTCTTACAAGGTCCATATAAGGGACCATTACCCCTATTACAGCCAGGATTTGCTCAACAACCTGTTCAGGCATCCGTACACCAGAATTGAGTTTCTGGCAAAGGACCTGCAGATCAACAGAAAAACGGCGGCGAAGTATTTAAATGAGCTGTCGGAAGACCCGAAGAATATCCTCTCAAAATATAAAATCGGGAAGCTGAACTACTATGTGAATAACGATCTCGTTGGTTTGTTAATCAAAGAATAGAAAATAACATGGCTAAAGGCATCCATACCGAAGACACCTTTGAAGCAGCGATAGCATCTGCCCTGATCGAACAGGGCGGGTATGTGAAGGGGGATGCGGAAAAGTTCGATGCGGCTATAGCTTTGGACCCTAGCACGCTCTTCGCCTTCCTGCAAGGCACGCAGCCTCAAAAATGGGAGAAAATCCACAAGATACACGGCACAGCGGTGGAGCAAAAACTGCTGAACCGCCTCACCAAAGAGATCGATCTGCGGGGTATGCTCGATGTCGTGCGCAAGGGCTTTACCGACTACGGGGTGAAATTCGACCTCGCCTACTTCCGTCCGGAAACCACCCTCAACCCAGAGACGGAAGCGCTGTACCGGCAAAACATACTCACGGTCACCCGGCAGGTGTACTATGGCACCAAGCACAAGAGAAGCCTTGACATGCTGTTGTCGCTCAATGGCCTTCCCATCGTCACCATCGAGCTAAAAAATCAGCTCAGCGGGCAAACGGCCGAAAATGCCAAACGCCAGTACCGCTACGACCGGGACCACAAGGAGTTGCTGTTCCAGTTCAAAAAGCGGGCCCTGGTCCACTTTGCGGTAGACGCGGATGTAGCGTTCATGACTACCCGGCTGCGGGGCGCTAAGACCTACTACCTCCCCTTCAATAAAGGCTACAACAACGGCAAGGGCAACCCGCCCAATCCGGAGGGCTACCGGACGGAATACCTTTGGAATGAAGTCTGGTGCAAGGACAGCCTGATGGAAATCATCGGCAAGTTCATGCACGTAGAAACCGAGGAAATCGAGATCGACGGCAAGATCAGGAAGAAGGAGACGATGTTTTTCCCGCGCTACCACCAAATGGACGTGGTGCGCAAGCTGGTCCGGGAAGCACGGAGCACAGAAGCCGGGGAAAACTATCTGATACAGCATTCGGCAGGCAGTGGCAAGAGCAAGTCCATTGCCTGGCTGTCGTACCAGTTGTTCAGCCTGCACAATAAGGAAGACCAACGCATCTACAATTCAGTCATCGTCATTACCGACCGCACGGTGCTGGATTCCCAGCTGCAAAACACCATCTTCCAGATCGACCACAAGCAGGGGGTCGTCCAGAAAATAGACAAAGACTCCACGCAACTGGCCGACAGCCTGACGGCGGGTGGCAGCATTATCATCACCACCCTGCAAAAGTTCCCCTTTGTATTGGATAAGATCGAAGGTTTGCCCAGCCGCAGCTACGCGGTGATCATCGATGAGGCCCATAGCTCACAGGGAGGGGAAGCTACCAAAAAGATGAAAGAAGTACTGGCCAGCTCCACCCTGGAAGAAGCCGTGGCCGAGGAAGCAGATGCGGAAGACGAAGACACGGCACTCGATGAAATCCGGCGCTCCATGCTCTCCCGTGGCCGTCAGCCAAACCTGAGTTTCTTTGCCTTTACCGCTACGCCAAAGGCTAAAACGCTGGAGGTATTCGGCACCAAGGGCATAGATGGCAAGCCCCGCCCGTTCCACCTCTACTCCATGCGGCAGGCAATAGAGGAAGGCTTCATCCTTGACGTGCTCGAAAACTACACCACCTATAAAACCTACTACAAGCTCTCCAAAGCGATAGAAGACGACCCCGAGGTCAACAAGAAAAAAGCGGCCCGGGCGATTGGGCGTTTCCTTTCCTTGCACCCCCACAATCTGGCGCAAAAGACAGAAGTAATGGTAGAGCACTTCCGGCAAGTAGTCAGCAAGAAAATTGGCGGCAAAGCAAAGGCGATGGTGGTGAGCGGTTCGCGCCTGCACGCGGTACGCTACAAGCGCGAGTTTGACCGCTACATCAAAGAAAAAGGCTATGACCTGGGAGATAAGGCGATCAAAACGCTGGTGGCCTTTTCCGGCAAAGTTATTGATGAGGGCGTCGAGTTTACCGAGCCGGAAATGAATGGCTTCGGCTATAAAGAGCTGCGCAAGAAATTCGATACCGACGAATACCAGCTACTGCTCGTCGCCGATAAATACCAGACGGGTTTTGATCAGCCGCTTTTGCACACCATGTACGTGGACAAAAAGCTATCCGGTGCCAAAGCCGTACAGACGCTCTCCCGCCTCAACCGGACCACCTCCGGCAAGGAAGATACCTTTGTACTCGATTTCGTCAACGAGCGCGAATCCATACTGCAATCCTTCCAGCCCTACTACGAGGTGACCACCGTTGAGGAAACCACCGACCCCAATCACCTGTATGACCTGAAAACCGAAATCGAAAAAACACAGGTCATCTGGGAAACGGAGGTGGATAAATTCGTAGCGGTCTACTTCGCAAACATCAAAGTCCTCAACGTCAAAGAGCAACGAAAACTCAATGCCTACATCGATCCAGCCATTGAGCGTTTCAAGGGCCTGCCCGAAGAAGCACAGGACGACCTGAAAAATTCGATCCGGACGTTTACGCGCCTGTATTCTTTTCTCTCCCAGATCATGCCATTCCAGGATATGGAATTGGAGAAGCTATATACCTACCTGCGGTACTTCCAAAAGAAGCTCCCGAAGCCCAACCTCACCGAGCGCTTCCAATTGACGGATGAGGTCGCCCTCGAGTACTACCGCCTGCAAAAGATTGAGGAAGGGAAAATCGCCCTGCAGCAGGGAGAGGAAGGGGAATTGTCTGGCGTGAAGGAGGCTGGAGTGCGTTATAGCAAGGAGAAGGTTGCTCCCATATCCGAGATCATAGAGGTACTCAACGACCGGCTAGGCACTGACTTCACCTCCGCCGACCAGCTTTTCTTCGATCAGATCGAAGAAGAAATGGTACAGGATGAACGCCTCGCCAAACAGGCGCAAAGCAATACCAAGGAAAACTTCAAATACGGTTTTGAAGACAAGTTCATGGATGTCGTCATCGAGCGCATGGAGCAAAACCAGGAACTCTTCACCAAACTGATGGATGATGACCGCATGGCGGGTATTGTGAAGGAGATGTTGTTGGATCGGGTGTTTGAGCGGTTGGGGGGGCGGTAGGCGTTTTAGGCGGCTCACCATCCCAACGCCTAATGGGAAAGATGCCGAATTGGCGGCATTCATGACGGGGTTGCCAGTGTAAGTTGGAGGCGAGGGGATACAGTGATGCGCTGATGGTGCAATATGACTTTCTGTGCTTTAAAATCCGATCCGCCAAACTACTGTGTAGTTGTATACAGCGTCTCCATTGATATTGAGAAAAGCTCGGCCTGCAAGTCCAATTGCGGACTTCTGGCTTATTTGCCGCAGCACCTCCGATTCTAGGCTTGCTCCTACGGTGAGTAGCCGTTTGTAATAGGGCATGACCATCGTCAATCCAGTGTCTGGATAGAATGGAGTAACAAATACCCCTGACACGGTTTGAGCGATGTAGGACTGGGAACTGTAATTGATGACCGGACCGAATGAAAGGTTCCACTCCCACTTGTTAGTCTCTTCGAGGGAAAGCAGACGTACGGTCGCAAATAAGTCTAGATTGATATAAATATCTTCTGAGGTAGCGGTGTTTAGTATTTTGCCGTTTTGACGACTGAAAGGTTCACCCGGGACCAAATCGGGAAAGGGATAAGTGTTGTGTTGGTCAATTAGTGCAAATGGGCGCTGACTTAGGTCGTCATGGATGACATTGATACCTGTAAGGTCGCCGTAGCTGTAGTGTACGCTCAACCCGCCTCCGAATAAAAACCTGCCTTTTCCAATAGCGCGCCGGTATTCATTTGTAAAACTCCAAGAGCGTCCATCGCCGGAAGACAGGAAACCTCTGCCCAAGCCTATTTCGAAGTAGTTTTTCTGGGCTTGCCCTGTGAAAAGGACGGTGCATAGGAATAATAGTGTGAGTAATGGCCTCATCTGATGTGAAGTTTGGGTGCAGGTCCATAATAGACCTGCACAGTTAACGCATTTCGTTAGTTTTCTTCTTCCTTTATATTGAAGAGGATCATACCGGTATTGTAGGTAGTGCCTTCCCCATCTGCATGGTCGCAGTAGTAGACTAAGTCTTCTCCCAGCAGTTCATTAGCCGGGTTATACTTAATTTTGATTTTATATGGTTGCCACTCAATCCCCACATCTCCAACCTTAAATTTTACTTTCGGAGAATTGTAAATGAACTCCCCACTAAAGGTGGTTTTATCAATTTCTTGCCAGAGATATGCCATGGGGTCGGCAATTTGAATGACGTCCCAATTGTAAAAAAGTAATGGAGCAGGCATTCTGTCACGTATTACATACCAAGGGAAATTGCCATTTTTCTTAAAATACTTTCTTTTGTCTCTTACTGTTTTAGTTAGAGTTTCTATTATTGGTTCAGATGGTTGCTTTGCGATGATATTAGTAATCATTATCTCAGGTTTCCCATCTAACCATGCAGGTATTCCCATTGCATGATGCCAGGCACTATTATTAGCAAAGCGGAATTTCACTAATTCCTCTTTCTTCTTACGAGTAATTTAGTTAAGACGGTTTTCATAGCTGTATAATTTAATGCTATGCCTACTCTATTACATAAAGGGCTTTTCGGCATCAACCCTTGAAATACCTACAGGTTAGTTTGTTAATTCTCCACAAATCTAGCCTCTCTCCGTCCCCCGATCAAGGACAAACTTTCGCGTTTCTAACACCCCATTTTTGAGAAAATGTCATAGGTTGGTCAACATCGGTATTGACAACTTCAATCATCACGTCCTGTGCTTCTAAGGAATTCTGACCCCAGTCAGCGAGTGTAGCAATCAGCTTGACCGTCTACGCAACCAGAAAATACTGCAAGGTTTGTTTTAGCTACAACTGTTCGATAGCCACTATTTTTTAAGGAACCGCTCCACCACCTGCGACTGCCCGGCCGAAAGGTTCAGCAAATAAGCGCCTGCCGGCAGATCCTCGATGCCAAGGGTAGCCGTTTGGGCGCCTCCGCCCAGATAACCCAAGTCGGTCTGCCGGATGATTTTGCCCTGATAGTCTACCAGCGTAGCTAGTACCGTAGTGGCTTCCGCCAGATCAAATGACAGTTGCAGCTGGTCGGCAGCCGGATTGGGTGAAAGCAACAGCGACTGCAATTTGGGCTGAGCAGGTACCTCCTGATTGTTGCTGACGCCTTCAGGTTTGAGGTAGACCCGGAACAGGCTGTTCGTGGCCACGCTTTGGGTGCCGTCATTGATGAAGAAGATATTCGGCTGTGTGCTTTCAATACCGCCTACCAGGTAGCCGATGAAGAGGCTGTCGCCGGCTGCGGGGAGGTTGAGTGCCTGAATATCAGGCTGTCCTTCCAGTGTGTTGCCTACCGGGATAAATTCTGACCCTGCGCCCAGCAGCGCCGGCAATTCGCCCACACGCTGTTCAATGATGCTGCCATCGGTATGCCGGGTCACCCTACCGATTGTGGGTACGAAGGGGACGGCCTGATCTTCCCGCAGTTCGCCTTCTGCATCGAGGTAAAACTGGCTCATGCCACCGAAGAAAAGGGTGTGCATATCGCCGGTCGTCGTGTCGTAAATCGGTGCCGTGCCGCAGTGGTAGTGGTTGAGGTGCTGCTCAAAATCGTTGTTGACGGTATAGCCGGAGCTTGTGATGTCAACCGAATTGAGGAAGGGCAGGTCGACCGCATGCTGAAAAACACCAGAGAAGGCGGTCATGCCTAATGCCCCGCCCGGGAATACCTGCTTGACGAGGTTGTAGTCGCGCCGGTGCAGGTTCATCTCATCCGTCCAGGCTTCATAAAAGCCAATCGCAGGATCGGAGGTGATGTTGTCAATGGTAAACCGGCGAATGGAATTGGTGTATTCCTGCTCGAAGGAAGGGCCATTGTGCGGATTGTAACGCCCGGTAAACCGGTGCCCGCCGACGAGGTAAAAGGTGTCCTGCAGGTGTTGCAAATAGCCGCCCGTGACCGCCATCCGGAAATCAGGGACATACTGGAAAGCGGGGGCAATATCCCCATCGTTCAGCAGGGCGCTGACCAGGGCCGGCACGTCCACCACCGTGAGCATCGCGTAGGTGATGTGGTCGTTCATGCTCGGGCTAAAGCCATAGCCGCCCGTGATGATCAACTGATCGTCCACCTGATGGAACTGCATATTGGTCGCCTGCAACTGCTCCTGTAGCGGTTCCGGCAGAACGGATACGCTTTCAGACCAGTGCCCGCCGGTCTCCGGATGAAGGAGGTGGATGGTGGTGTTGTTGTCTGAAGCCAGAAAAGAGGCAAAGGGCTGCCGCCGGTGCAAGCCATCCTTGCGCCCGCCGATGATCAAAATATGGCCATCGTGCGTAGCCGATACAAAAGATTGTACCCCGTCAAAGCCATCAATGGTGAAAGGGTGTACGGCAACCGAAAAGTCAGACTGTGCAAAAGTGGAAGTCAAAACGCTGCCGAGGAGCAACACCAGGGTAAAGAACCGCATGTTTTTATGCTATTTGTTTGGCACAAAAAACCAGAATTCTTTACAGACTTTGTGTGATAAAAGTCACTTCCTATTGAATCACAAACCGGCGGACCTCCTGACTGCTGCCGTTTCCAACTTTCAGCACATAAGCGCCGGGCTGTGCCATACTCAGGTTGATAAAGTAGGAATGCCCGTCAAAAACCGCTGTTTTCACCAATTGCCCATTGAAGTTGTAGACCTCCAGCTCAAATGGCCCTTCCCAGTCATCATCGAGGCGCAGCCCGACCCAGCCATTGCTCGGATTGGGATAAACGATGAGCTCATGCACCTTGCCGGCGTCTTCGGGCAGGCCGTCAATCCATTCTGCCAGGTAGCCGATATAGGGCTCGTCGATGATCGAGCGGGCCAGTGGGGGCATCTGATTGCCGGAGAGGCTGGCGTCTCGTACCCATATCTCAGAGTTGGCGTGGTCGCCGGGCTTCACAATCATCCGGTTGGGGTCAGAGTTGGAACTGCTGGTGGGCTCCTTAATGAGGTTTTGCAGGTGCAGCGGCAGTTGGAAGCGGAGGTCCATTTTCAGGTCCTGAACTCCGCCCAATCTATGGCAGGAGGCACAGTTAGCATCCAGGTAGGAGCGGACGCGCAGCTCCAGGTCAGCCTCCGTATCATCAATGGCATAGGCCCGGGGGTAACTACCGGGGTTGACGATGGAGTGGTCGAGCATGCCCACATCGCTCAGGTAGGCAAGCTGATTCAGGGTCTCGCCGGTAGCCGGATAGGTGAAGTCGCTGTTGAGCTGATGGGTTTTTACGCCGAGCACAAAGTTGGCATTGGCAGTATGGCAGCTCAGGCACTGATCCCGGCTCGGGTAGGCCCAGGTTTGTTCACCTACAGGCATGCCTCCCTCGTAAAGCGTAAAGGTTTTCGAAGCGTCGGCCTTAAGCAGGAAGGCATCTGTGCCCTCATCATTCCATTGGTAAGTCAGGCCGTAGCTCTTGCCATTTGCGCCCAGCACAAAAAAGCGGGTTTCCAGCGGGGCTGCCTGCCCGTTGGGGCGTGCTTTGGGCAGTTCAAAATGCTTGATGAAGACCGTACCTTCCGGAAACTGCCAGTCTTCCCGGCTGCTGAATTGAATTTTTTCCGCCCGGCTGTCGAATGCCCCGTCATTGGGTATAGCCATCCAACGGCGCTTGGCTGCCCCATCAGACCAAAGCGGGGAATTGACCTGATAAGGCAGGATACCAGGTACCGTCTCTAGCGTGGATAGGTCGGTAAATACCCCCAGGTCCGACAAGCGCTCGGGCGGATCGGCGATGGTCTCCTGCGCAGTCAGGCGGAGGATTTTGCCGGGCGCAAAAAAGTCGTTGGCGCTTTGAATGGTCAGCAATACCTCCCCATCGGGCTGAGCAAATATCCCTGTGATGCCCGCACTGCTGGAAAGGCTGAGCCCGAGGTTTCGGATATCTGCAATCAGGATATCCCGTTCTCCCTGCTGATCGTCAAAATCATAGTCCAGTGACATGAGCTTCCGCTTGCCGTAGTCCGCGAAGAGGTACTTGCCCCAAAGATTCGGGAAGAGGTTGCCCCGGTACACCTCCCCGCCAATGATGCAGTTGCCAAAGTCCCGGCTGTATTCGTGCAGGGGCGGCTGTTCTTCCCCGATCACCTCGTCCGGGCGGGCGTATTCTTCAGAGGGCACGGTGCCTTCCAGGAAAGGCCACTGCAGGTTTTGCCCTTTGCCGATGACAGAGATTTCCTCCCGCAGTACCTCGCCCACATCAGCCAGCCAGATGCGGTTCTCCACCGGATCATAGCTAACGCCATAGGGGCTGCGGATGCCAATGGCGTAGAACTCCTCCATAAGGCTGCTGTCGGGGCTCAGCCAGGGGTTGTCGTTGGGGATAGAGTAGCCCTGGGAGTAGGTATCTCCCCAGCTGGGGTCTTGCGGTCCCCATTCTGAGGGCTGCGGCTGCCGCCGGATGGGATGGCTGCGCTGCGGGTCATTGTCCACATCTATGCGGATCAACCCTCCAAAGAGGGCCCGGTCGAGGCGCTGATTGGATATTTCCTTGAAGTGGAAATGCCCTTCATCTCCCAAGCCAAGGTAGAGGAAGCCATCATCCGGGTGGAAAAACATACCGCCACCGTTGTGCCAGGTGCTGCGGTCGTATTGCTGAAACAGGATTTGCTCCGTGCTGGTGTCAAAGGTGCCGCTGCCTGCATCCCACCGGAATTTAGAGAGCCGGTTGAAGCCTTTCTCGTCCCAGCTGTCAGGTTGTGGTTTGTAGCGGTAGAATACGAAAATCAGCTGCTTGTCCGGAGCATCAGGGTTGCCAAATTCCGGGTGGAGCGCGATGCCGGTGGTGCCTGCCTCCCCCTCTTTGAAGGCCCGGTCTTTGATGTCGAGTACCAGCTGCTGCGTCTGTTGGGCCAGGTTGACGCGCCAGACTTCTCCAATCTTGCTAAGCACCAGCACATCCTCGCTGCCCGGAAAGGGGATGATCCGCAGTGGTGATGGTATGCTGAGCCCGCCCGAGACATCCTCCAGGCTCCAGGCACCATTAGCGCCCGGTGTCTTTGAGGGCAGCACCCCATTCAAAAACGGGCCGATAGCGCCCGGAGGCGTAGGCCCGGGCGGGACGAGCGTAAACGCCATTAGGCCGGAGAAAAGCAGGAAAACTAAGAGGTATCGCCACTGGAACATAGCTGTCATTTTTGGAAAGTTGCCCCGGCGTATTCAGAAAAACAGAAAGCTCCGGGCACAAAAATACGGTTCCAAATATAGCAGAAAGTGAACAGATGCGTAGCTGCCCCTGCCGCTAAGGTTCGACAATGTCATCTGCCTGTCACGCAGCGCTGTCTTTAATTTTGAACTTTGCGAAACCGGCAATAGCTGTGGGCTTGCTGTTGCTCTCCATTTGAAAGCCCGTTTACCCGATTTGGCGCAGTATCTCCTCCAGGCTTTGGCTGTCATCACCCGCAACAGCGGCAATTTTCTTTTTCAGGCGGTATTTGCCCTTGCGTACGCTCTCTGGCTGTATGTGCAAAAGGGCAGCCGCTTCTGCGGTATTGGTGCCCAGCCGGAACAGGTAGGCAAGCCGTTTCTCAGTCAGGCTCAGGGTGGGGAATTGCCGATCGAGTTGTTCGGAGAAATCAGCGTGCACGGCTTTGAAGTAGGACGTAAAAGTATCCCAGTCTTTATCCAGGGAGTCCTGAGTCCTGAGGCTGTTGAGCAGTTTTTGGTGCCCCGGTTCTCCGGAAGTGCCCGCCGGATTGCTCAGTTGATCCTCGACCTGTTGCAGTATATTGTTTTTCTGTAGCAAGTGCAGGCGTTGGGCGGCTAATTCCCGCTCCCGGTGCCGCACTTCAGCCTTCAGGGCCTCTTGCCGCAACCGGTACGTGTAGTAACCGCCCCCGAGCAGCAGGAGCGCGGCCAGCAGGCCCAGGCCCAACAACCGGTTTTTAAGCATGGCATTTTGCTTTTCGCTGGCCAGCCGGTCGATTTGGGCGGCTTTGAGCGCAATTTCCCGCTCTTTGAGTTCGGTGTCATACTCCAAATGCAGCTCGGCAATCGCCTGTGCCTGCTGAATGGAAAAGAGGCTGTCGCTTAATGCCTGTGCCTGTTCGTAGGCAGTCAGGGCTTGCTCCGGGCGGCCAAGCTTGGATAAAACAGCCGCTTTAAACCTAAGGGCACCCCGCAGGTAGCCTGCACCTTTATGGTCTTCAAATATGGCGATGCTACGGTCTGCCTTGTCCAGTGCCGGAAGCCATCGTTGCTGTGCAGAGTCGATCCGGGCAAGGAGCATCTGGCAACTGCCGGCCATTACGGGCAGGACTTCCTCGAAGACAGGCTGGGCTGCGGAGGCATCTGATGCTGCTTGTCCAAGTTGGTGCCGGCGTTCGAGCCAGCTTTCTGCCCGCAGTAGTTGAGCATGCGCAATATTGTATGGTTGCTGCAACTGTTTGCTCAGTGCCATCGATGCGGCGAAGGTGGAATCGGCGAGGCTATACTTCTGCAGCCGGTGGTAATTGGTGCCGAGCAGGGTCAGTACCTCTGCGTAGTACTGCTGCTGGCCAGCGAGTTGGTAGTGCTTGGCTGCTGCCAAAAAGTAGGGGAGGGCTTCCTTGTAATTGGACTCGTCAAAGAGGGTTTTGCCAATATGCTGTTCGGCTTCCGCAACCCTTTCCGTTTCCTGTAAAGCCAGATGCATCTCCCGGGCGGTTTGAAAATCATTGAGCGCCAGTCTGCGGTAGCCCTTTTGCTGATAAAGCAGCCCTCTCTGCACGAAGTGTTGGGCTAGCAGGGAACTGTCCTGATGGGCCTCCAGGTATTGCATGCTTTCTTCAATGGCTTCCAGCGCCCCGTCTATGTCGCCTGCTTCTGAGCGCAGTATGGTCAGGTTTTTACGAATGCCGATCATGTGCAGGCTGTCCCCGTCGAGGGCCGCAAATTGCATGGCGGTATCCAGAGAAGAACAAGCCGCCAGCGGCCGCCCGCCCATATAGTGGTAATTGGCCCGGAAGTTATGCACATCACTGAGCCCCCGGTAGTACTGCTGAGGGCCAAGATAGCTTTCAGCAACCCGCAGCAGGGAGTCTGTGTTGGCAGGGTTTTCCCAGAACCAGGCTTTGGCCAGTTCGAGATAGCGCATGCCCGTGATCGTGTCATGGGCCGGCTGTTGTACCAGCTGAGTCAGGCTATCGATCGGGTCAGCCGCTAATTTTTGCGGAAGCAGGAACACCGCTACCTGCAGGGCCATGATGAAGCGTCGTCGAAATATCATTGGGTGAATATAGGGCAAAACGACAGTATTTGCCAGTTGTCCACGATTTGTCCACGCCAGTATTTTGGGTGGCGGCAGTGGAGCCTCTACATTTGGGCCATACCAAAATCCATTTTGCAATGACTTTTCGATTTACTGCCTTGCTATGCTTGCTGAGCCTTTCCCTTTTCCAATCCTGCAACAAGGATGAGGAAGAAATGCCAGCCCCGCCTAAAGAGAACCCGATGGCTACGGACATCAATGCCTACATCCGGAGCCTGACCTACGACCCTGTGGAGATGCTGAACGTCAATAACACCCCCGGCGATTTGGCTCAGAAAATACCGGGTGAGCCTGAAACTGAAACCGGCCCATTGGATCGTGGGTACCGTACTACCTGTGTTAGCCAGCCCTACGAGCTGGACAGGGACTTTTCAGAAATAGCGATCCTCAATCCGGGCAGTGGGAATGTCTACCCGGGCGCTCTGGTTTTAGCGAACGCTGATCTCTTGTCCGGTGCACCCCGGCCACTAGGCCTTGAGCGCAACCCGGTTACACTGACTATCGACCTGCCCGGAATAGGGGAAGAAGGTTCCTTTACCGTTACAGAACCCTCCAATGCTACGGTAAGCCCGGCTATCGATGAGGCATTGGAACATTGGAACAACACGGCTTTTCAGCAGGGCTACTTCAATGGTGCCCGTTCCTATTACGAAGCCAGTGAAGCCTTTGAGCAGCGGCAGTTGGGGATTGAACTGGGCATAAATGCGGAATGGGTAACCGGGTCAGTGGCTTCCCACCTCAGCACCAGCACGAGTACAGACCGGCGGGTGGCACTTTTGGCCTTTCGGCAAATCTTTTACACCATCACCGCCCAGCCGCCATTCGAACCCACAGACTACCTGGGGCCTGATGTTACCCTGGAGCAGGTGCAATCCTCCACGGATGCCAACAACCACCCGGCCTACGTGAGTGCCGTAGACTATGGCAGGATCATCCTGTTCCGCATGGAAGCCACCAATGTGGAAACTTCGATCGACCTGAATGCTGTGATGAACTATGCGGCCGGCGGGGTGAGTGTGGCTGCTGACGTAGCCAGCCGGTACGATGAAATCCTGAGCAACTCCTCCATCAGCGTGCTCACCATTGGTGGAAGTGCCCAGAGCGCGGCTCAGGCCCTGGACAACATCAGCGGGCCGGGAAGCCTGACCCCGCTTATCGTTGAGAATGCCGTCTATTCCCGGGAGAATCCGGGGCTGCCCATTGCCTACCGGGTCAACCTGCTAAGCGATAACCGGATTGTCAAGCTGGGTTTCAGCTCAGACTATACAGACGTGCGCTGTGGCAGCATTGCCTACAACCATCCGAGAATTGACTTCTACAATGATTTCGATACCTACAATTTGCGGATCAAGCTGACCTACGATCACGATTATCCGCCGGCAGATGATACGGGCGAAACCACGGAGCTGCAAATCAACGATGAAAGCTCCGCCACCTTGCCGGATGTGCCGGACGGCGCATTCGATGTCCGTATGATTGTCAGGCGGATTGATGGGTTTACCTGGCGGGAATGGGAAACGAGGAACCTTTACCACATCTCTTCAAGCCAAAATGAGGACTGCTGGCGGGCCTACCGGGGTGGTTTTTCCACCGGCTTTGCTACCTTTTTGGAAAAATGTGATTAGCAGATAGCGCCTGTTTGGACCTCAGCTGAAGTGCAAACAGGCGCTTGATCGGTTGCGATTAGGCATCAGTCAACTTAAGCCGGGCTCCATGCCCTTGCCGTTTGCCGGCTGCTGCCCAGGCCGTCAATCCCCAGCTCCACGACATCACCGGGCTTCAGGTAGCGCGGCGGGTTAAGCCCGAGGCCTACCCCAAAGGGCGTGCCCGTAGAGATGATATCGCCGGGCAACAAGGTCATGTACTGACTGATGTAATGTACCAGGTAAGGAATATTGAATACCAGGTCCGCCGTGGTGCTGTCCTGCATGGTCTCCCCGTTGACCTTCAGCCAGAGGCGGAGGTTGTGAGGGTCTGGGATTTCATCAGTGGTGCCTACGAATGGACCAATGGGCGCGAAGGTATCACAGCTCTTTCCTTTGACCCACTGCCCGCTTTGCTCCAGCTGGAAGGCGCGCTCGCTGACATCGTTGTGCAGTACATAGCCGGCTACATGCTCCATGGCATCTGCCTCTTCTACGTAGGAAGCCCGCTTGCCGATTACAATGGCCAGTTCCACCTCCCAGTCGGTCTTTTCACTGTTTTTGGGGATGATGATGTCATCGTTGGGGCCGCAGATCGCAGTGGTGGCTTTGAAGAACAGGACGGGGGCAGTGGGCACGTCCATGCCACTCTCTTTGGCGTGCTGGGCGTAGTTGAGCCCCACACAGACAATCTTCGAAACCTCCGCTACCGGCGGGCCAAGCCGGGTTTCGGCGGGCACTATTGGGCAGCTGACCAGGTTCTGTTCCAGCCAGGAACGCAGGTCCTCAATACCTGTTCCTCCGAGGAAGGCTTCATCGAAATCCTGCCCAAAGGCACTGATGTCACGGTAGCTGCCATGCTGATCAATAATGCCGGGTTGCTCCGCCCCGGCCGCTCCAAATCGTATGAGTTTCATGTTTAGGTATTCAAGTTTACGAACCCGCCGTCAATCGGATAGTTGGTGCCGGTGATAAAGCCTGCGGCATCAGAGCAGAGGTAGAGGGACAGTTTGGCGACTTCCTCCGGTGTGCCCATGCGCCCGATTGGCTGGGTTTTGGATAATTTGTCGAACATTTCAGCTTCCTTGCCCGGATAATTGTCGGCCAGGAAGCCATCCACGAAGGGCGTGTGAATGCGGGCCGGCGCAATACAGTTGCACCGGATGTTGTCCGCCAGGTAGTCGCGGGCAACGGTGTAGGTCATCGTCAGCACAGCCCCCTTGCTCATGGAGTAAGCAAAGCGGTCGGGCAGCCCAATCATGGACGCGATGGAAGCCATATTGAGAATCACTCCGCTTTTCTGTCGCTGCATGTGCTTGATAACGGCGTACATCCCGTTGTAGACGCCTTTGACATTCACGGCGTAAATGCGGTCGAAGTCGGCTTCCGATGTGGCATCGAGCGTACCCACATGGGCAATGCCCGCGTTGTTGACGAGGATGTCCATCCGGCCAGTCTTGTCCACAATCCGGTTCACCAGGTCCACCATCTCCTGCTGCTGACTGACATCCGCCACTTCGCAATCTGCCTTCCCGCCCGTCTCGCGGATCGTCTGTGCTACCGCTTCGCCTTTGGCGGCATCGCGCTCCAGGATGAAGACATGAGCGCCCGCTTCTGCAAATACCTTTGCAATCGCTTCTCCAATACCGCTGCCAGCACCGGTGATGAGGGCGGTTTTGCCATCAAGTCTGATTTCCATAATTCATAGTTTAGTGGAGCAGACGGTCTGACTGCTCCACTAAAAAGAGTCCCCGCTGTGGCGGTGTAATCAATTATTCCGGAGATTCTCCGCCGTTCGCTCCAAAATTGAGCTGGAAACCAATGCGCTTGTTGGGCTCATCATCGTCATAGTCTTCCCAATTGGTGATTTCCTGCAGGAATTCTTCCATATGGCGGAGGAAGTAAGGCTCTTTCAGCTCTTCGGGCCGGTAGATGGCAATCGTCTTAGGTGGGCGGGGCTGCCCGTAATTCTCAATAAACGGATAATTGATCAAAACGATGATCTTGCCGTTAAAAAGCTGCTGGTATACGAGCGAGCCATTGTGCTTGATGAGGTGGCGCTGCACATCTTCGCTGACCTGCTGGTACATACCGCTTTTGGACTGCCCCAGGGTAAGCACGACTGCCTCCAGGTTTTCCACATCCGAACGGTGCTCCAGGCGTGCGGCAAAGCCGGTTGCTTCCAGCATGTCCTGCAGGGTGTCCTGAATCTGCTTGCAAGTCTCCGTTTTCCATTTCTCCCGGTACGCCTTAGTGTTTTGGAGGACCTCCTCGTATTGTTGTACTTTACGCTTCAAGGTGAACAACTGCGAATCAGGTTGTAGCATGTGAATTTGGTTTTGGTTGCGCTTAAAATAGAGAAAAAACCGCAGGGCTCCCCGGATTTTTTTACATTTAGACTATGTTGGGAATTCGCTTTTGGAGCGAATTTAGTCAAATTTTATTCTGAACGAGGCACGATGAAGGAGCATAGCCTAAGCTAAGTGACTGACCTGCCCGCCGTACAAGACTTTGGCAGGCGGGAGAGTAACGAAGTGCAGGATAAAATTTGGCAAATGCAGCCCAATGGGTGAAATCCCAACA